>JBEGVI010000055.1:0-33839 GCA_041178485.1 Bacteroidota bacterium
CTTAGTGCGCTTACTAGAACTGCTGAGAAGATGTTTTTTGTTTTCATGACGTTTATTTTTATGTTTTTAAAATTGTTTTCGTTTGTTTCTTGAGACAAAGTAACTGCACAAAAAAAGCCTGGAAGGAATAAAACATGGAAATGGACCTAAAAATCAACACAAGCACGCAAGAAGTACTACGTAGTTCTGCGCATGGGGGTACGTAGATTTGATCAGGATGGGCTGCCCTCGATACATTTCGACCTTGTCGAAACACTCGGGCAGCTCACATGATTTGATACATTTCGACGTTGTCGAAACACTCGGGCAGCTTACACAAATCGTCGGCCGTATGGCCGGAGGTTGTATCGAGTCCGAAATACTAGCTCCGATACATTCCGACTCCGTCGTGACACTCGGCTAGCTTCTATGATTTGATACATTTCGAGATTGTCGAAACACTCCCTTCGATAAACTCAGGGCATCGCGATTACCTAATCATAGAATAAAAGCTGACCGAGTGATTTTGTGAAACGCAGTGAAACAAAATTGTATCGAGGACAGCGCCACCCGCAAATAAACGCTGACCGAGTGATTTTTGGCCCTCTCGATACATTCCGACTCCGTCGTAACACTCGATTAGCCAAAAATTGTATCGAGGACAGCACCACCCACAAATAAATGCTGACCGAGTGCCCGAAGGGTCTATCGAGGGCAGCATACTAGCAGGGAATAGTTTCTAATTAAAAATCACTACATGTTCTGCAGATCAACGGTTCGCATTGCGATAAATGCTTTTAGAATTCTTTCTCCAACATCTGGGACTTCCACATGAATGAGATAAACGCCGGAAGCGACCGGAATATTCGCATGATTGGTTAAGGTCCAGTCCTGATAGGTAACCGGGCTATCTTTTTTAATCTTTTTAATGAGTTTTCCGCTCATACTGTAAATGCTAATGGTACAACGTTCGGGTAGATTAATAATTTTCACTCTAGTATCGAGCTTGTTGTTCTCATATTCTGAAAAAGCATTGTACGGATTCGGTACAACATTGATGAGTTTCAGGGCATCTGTAAGAGCGGAATTGCTGCCGATTACTGTTCGGTCATTGGACATGTTCCATCCGTACATGGGTTTGCCCTGATTCCGGTCTGTGCAGACGTAGTTCTTATACTCTTTATTTACCCTTAGTTTAACCTTTACATCTGTTGATAATATTTTCTGGCCGTCGCGCAGCAGGGGATAGGCGATCCAACTCAAACTTCCGTACACCAATCGTTTAGAAGCGGCGATGCCCTGTTCCACTTCCACCATTTTCTGGTAAAGGAAGTTTCCGGAGGTATTGTCAGCTGAAGAAGGTATGTAGGCGGGAAAATCAAATCCTAGCGGGAAATTGTTGATTTTAGCCTGATCACAGGAGAATACATAGATAGGCTGCACACCACCCATCAAGGGAACTCCAAGTTCATTTACCAATCTTGAGGTCGGATTCCAAAGCATGTCGGCTCCATTCTCTGCGCCAAGAAAGGAATTTTCACCAAAGGCCAGGTACAGCCGTGCTCCTGTTTCAAGATCTACAGCATATCCTGGGAACCAGCCCATGCCAGTTCCTGATCCATCGGGCTGCCCGTTCTTATTTACACTCGCACTTTTCCGCATGGCGCCGGGTTCGCAGTTGCCTACATTGAGTGACGGATCTCTTCCTGTCTCTATCACTGGACAACGGGTCCATTTAGATTTGTCCGAAGTAATCACAAGGTCGATGCTGGGAAGAAAACTGATGGAAGCATTTGCGCGCGAAGATCCCGGTGATGCAAGATCATAATAGGCCATCGGCATATAATCCGACTGGTAGCCCGCGAGACGGTGAGGTGCGATGCCTCCTCCGAGGAGAACGGAAAAATGTTTGTCATCGTCTACGCCTATCTCATCGGTATAACTGCACGGATCAAGGTATCCCGCGCTACCTGGTGTACATTCGTAGCTGCTGCTGCTCGGATCGGTCTCCGGAGCATAAATTCCGGATCGGATCCAGTTTGTAGGGAAAAATGCATCGTTGTCCTGTACAAAGTTCAACCACTGTTTGGAACTATCAGCAAAATCTATGGTCGCACTGATCATGTCTGTTACTTTAGATGCAGCGTTTCCAGCCGGACCGTAATAATTTTCCTGATGAATCTGGATTGAAATACCCCACTGCGGAATAAGCTGTTCGTTGTCGGATTTGATCGTCCGTTCTGAAAGAACGGAATCCAACACCTCTCCGCCCTCACTGGTAAAGAGGTATAGAATCCAGGATGCTGTGTCGGCGCCGTTCGACAAAGAGGTAGCATATTCCTTGAATTTCAATTCAAAATATCCATCTGCGACATTCAGCGGATCGATCACTTTGACGTTTATCGGGCCATTGTTACGTTCATACGAAGGATTTTCCATTTTTCCATTCGCAAGGATATATGACAGGGATTCTTCCTTAAGCTCCAGATTTCTGAATCCGTTCCCATGGCCATCTAAACGGGTGATAATTGGACTGTGACCATATTCCAGATAGTGCAGGGTCCCGTCAGCTTCAGGCATAGGGTCATGCGGAATAGCCTCTACGGACCGAACTTCGCCCACGGCTGCCTTACGACTGGCGAGGTATCTTTTTTTCTGTCCGTCCAGCGCATCCGGGTCGTCAGGATTGTAGTTTTTGTAATTGTTGTAGGCATAGGCTACAGCAAGGTAATAATACCGCTTAAAGTTTACGAGTTCAGTGTTGCCCTGAGCGAAAAGATCTTTTTTGACTGAAAAGCTGTGCCTTATTCCTTTGTTCTCCCCATCCACACGTTCCACCGGTACACTGGCCTGGAGGTCTTCGTCGAATTCGAAATTGATGATTCTTGCAATGTCATCTTTCAAATCACATTGTGCGACTAACCTCGCTTTGTCAGGATCGGCAATATCTGAGAGTCCATATTGCTTTCCTTTCAACTGGAAAATCTGGTATCCTTGAAAACGGTAATACTTGTCAGATGCGGGGTCGTTGGACACAATGAAGGGATCAAATTCTTCATATTGTTCACCATAATTGTTTGAATTCACAGCGTTACTGATACTGAGAATTACCTCGTTTTTCAATTCCTGGATCTGCAAATCCGGTGCGTGTGGTCCTTCCAGTACTTTAAAACAGTTTTCAAAAAGCGCCTGTGCCTTGTCGTCTGCACGTTGCAGGTAACTCACGGATTCGAAGGGTTCGCCGCCATTGGAACGCGCCCAGCAAACACCAACTGTTATATTGTTTACTGCACCGGGCATCAGGATGAAAGGTCCTGCAGACTGAACAAAACGCTTGTCGTTCGGAGGATTGTTTGCCGTCACTTCAGTCCAGGGATCCTGTGGGTTTCCACTTGTTCCCCAGCCAAGGGGATCTGTATCTCCGGGAAACATGAAGTCACACGGGATGTCGGGATTCGCCTCAGCATCGGAAATGTGTCCGCTTCCACCGTAATAGAACGGGCTTCCGTCTTTCCATCTTCCACGCAGATAGTTGTAGAAATCGGATGCAGTTATCGGGTCTGTCTGGTTGGGATTGGCTCCGTTGGTGGTGTTGGAATAATACAGAAAACGACGCATTCCAAAACGTTCATTATCTACGATTCCGTCGCCATACCCGATGCCGTTCAAGGCTTCATTTAGTCCAATTCCGAAAGCGTTATCCGTTCCGTCGTCATCCTGATAAGGCCCTTCGAAAAAGTCAACACCTACAGCGGGAGGAGAGGATCCGTATCCTTTAAATCCCGAATTTTCCTCGTCATAATTGTCTCCATTGTAGTAGTATCCCAATCCGCGATTCACGTCGCATCCGACATAATCATCGTACGGATTTCCAAGTGCACCATCCGTAAAGAATCCAAAATAAGTGTTGTATAAAGTTTGTGTTCCTCGGTTGATCAGTTCATAATTGTAGAACGTCATGTTGTTTATTTCGTCATTTGAAGCAAAGGCAAATGCCTGTGCCCTGATCTCCATTCCTATCGGGTCTCCTCCGGATTCGGTATGAATGTTCCCTTTGTCGTTCATTACCCACCAGAAATTGATGTCGCCATATAAGGAGATTTCTCGATCTATCTTACATTCTTTGGTGCGTTCAATATCATACCATGGGTAGTCTCCGTCCATCCAGTTGTAGTTGCCATCTTCATTTCTATCGTAGAATGGCGCGAGGTAATAATCTTGACCCTGACTCATGTCACCGTGCGCAGGCCAGGTTTTTACAATTTCGGGTACTTCGTATTCAGGAAAAAGTTGTGACTGTGTAGAAGTACCATTCTCTAGATCTTCAATGCCGGCTTCATACCAGGCATTGAATTCTCGAATCATGTCTTGTGTTGTTACAAAATGTTTGTCGTATTTTGAACAGTTCTCAAAGGTTGTCTCGGCATAAACCTGCGACAGAGGCCCGGTCCAGTAATCCTGTCCTTGCCTGTATCGAAGAGCTGCCAGTTTTAACTGATTGTTGACGTCTGTTCCACCAAGCCAGAGCGCCGCTGTAAAAAGCGCCATGATTCCGGAGTTCTTGGGGATTTCGTATTGGGTGTAATTTTGATTAGGTACCTGCCAGAGATTTCCAGCTGTGTGGACCATTGCTCTGACATTGTTCAGTTCAAGGTAAGTAGTCGTTGAGGGAGGTTTGCACTGTGCTGCCTTTTGTGAGTGCTCCTTGATAATTACTTTCTCATCGCCGGCATAGGGCTGCGAAAACAGCGCAAAAGAAAAGAGAATAAAGACGGAGGAGACGTAAATTTTCATTATCCGCAGCAAGGTTTCCGCTAAGTTAGGAAAACTATGTTAAAGCGATTAAACCTTAGAAGGCAATTTCCATTTTGGACGATTTATTGCCCTTAGTGGATAATATTCGAGAGAATATGAAAGAGATTAGGAATTCTATAACTGCTTTCCGAGACATCCACTTTGGAGGATCCATTGTCCGCAGGAGAATCGGATGTGTTTTCTGACGAACCGATTTCCTGTGTAGAATGTTGGTGTGTCTTGAATTGATTTTCATTGATCGTTTCAATAATGGAAAGAATTTCTTCTTCAGAAATTTTCTCATCGTTGAAAGAAATGAAAGCTGTTTGAACATTTCGGCCTTCCTCAAAATCGTAACGAACCCTTGAAACTCCACCTGTCGATCTCAAGTTTGTTCGTATACTGCCTCCACAAGCCATCTCGCAGGACATACCTTCTATACCAACCGTAAGCATCTTGTTTGGCACGACTGTTTCTTGCGTGGATACTTTTTTGCCTTTTACCGTTTTCAGGTGCACCACATCGGGTTCGCTGCTACAAGAGAACAACAAAAGCGAAAAGAACACAGGGATGTAAATACTTCGCATAGGACAATTTCAGTTTTCAAATGTAAATCAAATCGATCTACTTAAAGACAATAAAAAATGTTAATTGTTCGAACGAAGCTGAATTTTCAGCGGGGTTACAGCTCTTAACTGTAAATTTGTACCGATGAAAATATCGAAGGCACAGTTTGTTATTTCCAATACGGACCACCGCAAGTGTCCGACAGACAACATTCCTGAATTTGCTTTCATTGGGCGATCCAATGTCGGAAAATCCTCTCTCATCAACATGCTTACAGGAATCAAGGACCTCGCAAAAACCTCAGGCAGACCCGGAAAAACTCAATTGATCAACCATTTCAGCATCAACGACTCGTGGTTTCTTGTAGACCTTCCGGGGTACGGGTATGCGAAAGTTTCCAAGGTTCAACGTGAGAAGTGGCAACGGTTTATTGCAGATTATCTTACAAAAAGGGAACAATTACTCAATGTCTTCGTTCTTCTTGACAGCAGACTCGAACCTCAAAAGATCGATTTGGAATTCATGAACTGGTGTGGAGAAAAGCAGTTGCCTTTTTCTATGGTATTTACGAAGATAGACAAACTGTCTTCTTCCGCACTACAGAAAAATCTCGCCAAATACAAGAAGGAGATGTTGAAATATTGGGAAGCGCTGCCGCCTGTCTTTACGACATCCAGCGAATCTGCCTTTGGAAAGGAAAAATTACTCAACTACATAGGTGAGATCATCCAAGCCGTTGAAAGTCAAAAATGAAAAGAATCCTTTTTCTTCTGTTGTTCTCCGCGATCTTTATCGGAATCATTTATTACACCAATCTTTCGGACACAAAAAAGCAGCTTCCCGTAATCAATCCGATCGATGTAAACAAAGAAATGGTCGATCCTGAATTGCTGCGGTTGGGTTATGGACACCGCATCGCCCACTTCGAGTTGACGGATCAGGACAGCAACACGATTAACGAAAAGGTTATCAAAAATAAAATTTATGTAGCAGAATATTTCTTTACGACTTGCAGAACAATCTGCCCGCTGATGAATACGCAAATGACACGTGTGCAGAATGCCTTTTCAAAAGAAAGAGATGTACACTTGCTGAGTTTTACGGTAGACCCCGAGCACGATACACCGGCCGTACTCAAAAAGTATGCGGTCGCTCACGGCGCAATATCGGGAAAGTGGCATTTTCTTACCGGCTCCAAAAAAGACCTATATACTCTGGCGCGGAAATCATTTTTTGTCCTCAAACCTGCCGAAGCGGTCAATCAGGGAGATGTAGGTTCTGATTTTATTCATACGAACAATTTTGTTCTGGTAGACAAACACAGAAGGATCAGAGGATATTACGACGGCACATCGGTTTCAGAGGTAGATCAACTTATCGAGGACATCCGAATTCTTTTAGAAGAACCTTAATTCTTCAGCAGATGGTCAGCCAGTTGAGCAGCTTGCACGCGTAATTCATTTACTGCCGTACTTTCCCACAATTCACCTTTCAGAAGTGAACCAAGTGTAAAAAGATCCTTTTGATAGTGTCCTTGTGAATCCATGACCTCATACGTTTCGGTATGGGCTCTGATCCCAAGATTGAGTTTGTCCTGTGTAATCATACCATCGTTCAAGCAATCGTGCAGAAAATGTTCAGGCACTTGTCGAAGATCCGTCTGTGGCCCGGTGCAATTGATGATGCGAGAAACCTTCAATGCCTTAATATCGTTTAATTTTTTATCGAAATACGATACTTCAAGACGGTTATTGCGCCATTGAGCTGAATTAATTTTTCCAGAGCGGACGATCAACTTCTGATCGAGTCTGAGTTGCTGGATTTTATCATGAATGTGCAAAGGAATTCTGTGCCTGGCGACTCCCCACAGGTGCCGTACCCTCCTCATAAAAAGGCGTTTTTCTTCTTCTGAAAAGTTCTTCCATATACGCTGCATATGCGGTCGGATTGCATCTACTACCGGTTCAGCTGAAATTCCGAATTCACGAATGGAACCGATATGACGATTGACCAATCCAATCAATTCATACAGAGAGAGCTCGCCCTCAAGTTCTTTCTTGATCTGGTCATAACCCATCCCATTGTGGCGGTGCGGTAAAATGTTGAATCCGTGAGGCGAGAGTGCATGAATTACTCCTTTAAATCCTGATTCCTTCAGCCCAATAACCGTGTCAACCATGGTCAGGCCATTGCCCACGATTAGGATTTCACTCATGCCTTCGCAGTCAGATACGGCCGCGGAATTCCAAGGATTTTTGAAATAGTGGGGAGATTGAAGCACCTCTTCAGGAATTCCTGAAGGGTCGGCAGGAGCCAGATTCCCTGTAGCAATTACCACCGAATCCGGAAAAATATCTGAATCATTGGCGAGGAGAATCTTGAGCTTGCCCTCTATTCTCTCTATACGCTGAACGGTTGTTTGATAATGCCTGAGAAATATTCCTTTTTGAGAGGCCGCAACAATGGTTTTTTGCCACACATCTGTCAAG
The DNA here is from genome assembly GCA_041178485.1 of Bacteroidota bacterium. Taxonomy (GTDB): domain Bacteria; phylum Bacteroidota; class Bacteroidia; order Flavobacteriales_D; family Crocinitomicaceae; genus M0103. The sequence goes on from JBEGVI010000055.1 coordinate 7,830, forward strand.
TATTCACCGTAGGTATTTCGTGGTAGAAATGCTGTTCCGACGATGGATTCGTTCACTACGGAAAATCGTTCCTTTTGCATAACCCAGTTGAGAAAATGACCGGGATCCTCGTGAAAAGCACTCATTTTGTGTGTCGCTACGTTCAGAAGATGTTTGTCAGAATAGGATGAATAAGCAGTTCCTCTCAACGGATCTTTTCCCGGTTCGATGAGGTCGATAACAAGAGGTGAGGAACCCTTCCGCACAAGGTTGACTGCAGTCATGCCGCCACTGAATCCACCACCTATGATCACTATGTGTTTCACGCCTCAAATTTAAGGCATTAATTAAGTTCGGTGCTACGATAGGTATACTTCTTACAATGAAAGTATCTTTGTATCCATGCAAAGGGTTAAAAAATCTTTTGAACAGTTGCTGAAACTGACGGTGTTCTGGATTCTCCTGTTTGATATCGGGCGCCTGATCTTTCTTTTGCATAACAGAGATAAGTTTCAAAATACAGGATTCTCAGAATGGGCAGCCCCCTTTTTCTATTCCTTTCGTTTGGATCTGGCCACCTCTGCAATGTTATGTATTCTTCCGTTTTTGCTGCTCACCTATCAGCACATCTTTCCGCGTGTTATTGCGCACAAGATGTTCCGAATTTTAGTGCTTATTCAGACTCTTTTGATCGTACTGATCAGCTCCGGCGAGATCAATGCCTATCCGGAGTGGAATCATAAACTGACTACACGGGTTTTTACGCATTTACTCAACCCTGACGAGGTGGTACGTACGGCTGATTACGGTATGACGATCTGGTTTTTTGTATATACACTCGTGCATTTTACCATCGCACTGGGATTAATGCGGTATGTTGCTCCTAAGAATTTCGGAGAAGAAGAAAACGTTCCTGTGCGTGCCAGAGTTCGAACCGGAGCCGTTTATTTCTTAAGTGGTCTTCCTCTGCTCTTGATTTGCTCACGTGGCGGACTGCAGCCCATACCTATAACTATTGACTCTGCATATTGCAGTAAAAATTACGCAGTAAATGACCTGTCCGTAAATTCTGTCTATTTCTTTTCCAAAAGCTTATTGCTCTACAATCGAAGTACTTCAGGAGCGGAGTTTCCAAGAATCAAAGAGAAACAGGCGAAACAGGAACTCGGGGATTTGTATGCCTATCCTATCGAACATGAGCAAAAGATTTTTTCAATTCAGCGCCCGAATCTTGTGTTTCTGATACTTGAGAGCTGGACTGCCAATGCCGTTGGATCCATCAGTGGTGAAAAAGGCGCAACACCCAACTTCGACCGCTTGTCCCGAGACGGCTTGTTGTTTACCCGGATCTATGCGACTGGTGGGACCTCTGAAATTGGCAATTCGAGCATTTTCAGCGGTTATCCTGCACTTCCTGAAATTTCTGTAAGCATGCAGCCAGACAAACACCGTAAAATACCTTCTCTGAATCAGGACCTGAAGCATTGGGGGTACACTTCACGGTATATTTTTTCAGGCGATTTGAAATATGGAAATATAGGGGGGTATTTCATTGATCATGGATTCGACAAGGTGGAAGATGAGAATGATTTTCCCGGCGGACTGAAACGTGGCAAATTGAATTATTACGATGAAGATCTTTACAGCCAGTTGCTGAAACGTATCAGAGAAGTTAAACCGCCGTTTCTGTACGGTGCGTTTACGGGCAGTACACATTCCCCGTACGATCATCCAAAAGGCAAAACACCGGTCTGGAAGGGCAGTGAAAAGGATTTCATGACCTCCTTGTATTATGCAGACGAGTGCCTCATGAATTTTATGAAGAAAGCGCAAAAAGAAAAATGGTATAAAAACACAGTTTTCATTCTTGTTGCTGATCATGGCCATGCATCGCCTTCCCTTCAAAATCCCAACCTGGGTGGGTATTTTCATGTTCCACTTCTGATCTTTGGCGAACCGTTGAAGATGGAATACCGCGGAAAACGAATTGATAAACTGGGATCGCAGGCTGATATCGTCCGAACATTGCTATATCAGATGGACGGTGAGGTTTCAAAGTACAAGTGGTCCAAAGATTTATTGAATCCAAAGGCTCCTGAGTTTGCCTTGCACACGATTCATCGAGGTTTCGGATGGATCACTCCGGAAGGGAATTTTTCGTACAACATGGACACTAAGTTGTTTCCGGACAATACCTTTGACAAAAAACAGTTGAAAAAGGAACGAAACCGATGTCATGCCTACATGTCACTTATTTATGATGAATATTTGAAGTTGTGATGCTGCTTGAGAAGTTAAATACGTGGAAAGGAATCCTCTGGTGTGCTTTGGTGGTTCGCCTCATTGCTGCCATTTTTTCTCAGGGATATGGCATGCACGACGATCATTTTCTCATTATTGAGGCCTCTGCCTCCTGGGTCGATGGCTACGATTACAATCACTGGCTGCCATGGTCAGCAGGAAATGCCGGACACCCTGAGGGCCATAGCTTTACGTACGTCGGATTGAACTTTCTCTATTTCTATGTAATGAAATTCATCGGGTTTTCTGACCCCAAACTTCTCATGTTCTTCAACAGGCTTATTCACGGTGTCCTGTCGCTTGTGGTGGTGCATTACGGCATGCGTATCACTGAAAAACTGTCTGATGAGGTTAGCGCTAAGCGCGTGGGATGGTTTCTTGCCCTGACATGGATTTTGCCTTTTGTTTCTGTCAGAAATCTCGTCGAAATAGCTGCAGCTCCCTTGTTGATCTATGGAATGTGGAAGATTGTACAAAAGGAATCTCTGCGAAATTTTTTTATTGCAGGTCTACTTATGGGATGGTCTGTTTCATTCCGATATCAGATTGGCGTTTTTGTGATCGGGTTGGGTCTATATTTTTTGTTTCAGCAGAAATGGAAACTGTTAGTAGCTTTCGCAGTTGGAAACATCCTTATTTTCTGCCTCACCCAAGGATTGGTCGATTTACTGATCTGGGGGTACCCCTTTGCAGAATTGCATGGATATGTCACGTACAATTTAAAAGAAGGAACACAATACCTGCCCAATCAGAATTACCTGATGTATATACTTGTCCTGACAGGTTGTTTTTTTATACCTATGGGCTTGGTCATGGTCTTCGGATTTTTTAGATCTGCCCGACGCTATGCGCTGTTATTTGTGCCTTCCTTTGCGTTCCTCCTTTTCCATACGTTTTATCCAAACAGACAAGAACGTTTCATTTTGACAATCCTGCCTTTTTTTGTCATTTTGGGAATATTGGGCTATCAACTATGGAAGAATAGTGTATGGCGAAATCGAATATGGAAGATTTCCCTGGTCGGCTTCTGGATCTTTAATCTCCCTTTTTTGATTTCTGCAATGACCATGTACACCAAAAAGTCACGAGTGGAAGCGATGTATGCGCTTTATGGAAAACAAGAAAAAATTGATAGAGTTCTGTTGGAGGGTTCCGCTTCAGGAAAAACGTCAATGCTTCCAAAGTTTTATGCCAAATCCTGGCAAATGACGCAGGTAGAACGCACAGACAGCACCCTGGATCTGCGTGTCAATCCGGCACTGGATTACGAATACATTTTCTTTTTTGATGCCCTTAATCTGGATAAACGAATAGAAAACTACAAACAGATCTATCCGAACATGCAACTCGAATTCAAAAGTGAGCCGAGCTGGGTGGATGAATTGTTGCGCACGCTCAATCCCAGAAATGCCAATGAGTACATTGAGGTCTGGAGAACGAACGTTAAAGACTCGTTGCAATGAAAGTGCTCATCATTCGGTTCAGCTCAATAGGCGATGTGGTTCTTACCACTCCAGTGCTTCGTGCGCTAAAGGAACAACTTCCCGAATGTGAACTTCATTACGTAACTCGTGAGCCGTTCGAGGCTCTTCTTCAGCACAATCCCCACCTCAGTTTTGTGCATACGTTCAAAAGGTCTATTCATGAAATACTGCCGGCATTGCGTGCACAGAAATTCGACAGAATCATAGACCTTCACAACAACTTAAGATCTCATCTGCTCACGTTTCGTTTGAGTGGAAAGGTGACAAGGTTTAAAAAACTGAATCTGAACAAATGGTTGCTTGTCAATTTTAAGTGGAATATGATGCCGGATCTGCATGTTGTGGACCGGTATTTCGGTGCCGTGGCTTCGCTTGGAGTGTTAAATGATCAGCGCCCGGGAGAGATTTTTTTGAACGAGGAAGACCGAATTGACACCGAATCATTTCTCAGTCTTTCCCCAGGAACGTACTACACGGTTGCCCTTGGAGCTCAATTTGCGACAAAGAGAATCCCTGAAAAATTATTAGTTGAAATCATCAGACGCACGGAGAGTCCTGTTGTATTGCTCGGTGGCCAAGAGGATCAGCAAACGGGACAGCGACTTATGGAACGATTAAAAGACCGCACAATTATCAATACCTGTGGTCAATGTACGATTCTTGGTTCGGCAAGTATTATTGAGAAAAGTGCAGGTATATTAACCGGCGATACGGGTTTGATGCACATTGCTGCTTGTTTTGGAGTTCCTATTATCAGTGTGTGGGGCAACACGGTTCCTGAATTGGGAATGTTCCCCTATCTCCCGGGTGGTCAGAACCTATTTTCGATACATGAGGTTAAGAACCTTTCCTGTCGTCCGTGTTCTAAAATTGGGTTTGAGCAATGTCCGAAGAAACACTTTAATTGTATGAATCTTCAGGATCCGGAAAGCATCAGTGCCGATATGAATTCACGCTTCTTCGCCGAGAAATAACTTTCGCAATTCTGTGGCTTCCTTGGGGTTCATCTTGCCGGCTAAGATGAGGCTGAGTTGTTTTCGTCTCAACGCGCCTTCGAAGCGCATCTTTTCTTCTTCAGTTTGTGGAATGATTTCAGGAACCTGGATCGGCCCGCCGTTCTGATCAACCGCGACAAACGTGTAGATTGCCTCGTTGCATTTTTCTCGCACCCCGGTTACTTGATCTTCTACGTAAACATCTACAAATACTTCCATTGAAGAGGTAAAGGACCTTGAAACTTTTGCTTCAAGGGTCACAATAGACGCATGGGCTATTGGTTTTTGAAAAGAAACATTATTGACCGCCGCGGTGACAACCACCCTTTTGCAATGACGATGAGCCGAAACGCTTGCAATTAGGTCCATCCAGGCCAGCAATTCCCCGCCAAACAGGTTACCAAGAGTGTTTGTCTCATTTGGCAAAACTAGTTTCGTAGTGATGGACAGGGATTCAGATGCGAATTTTGGCTTCATTGTTTTTTTTCAAAGGTAGAGGTTTCCTTCTGAATAACTCAATTTACGGTCAAAATTTGAAACTTTTAAAACTGTACTACGAATAAACCCAAATCACAGTATTTTTGCACACATGAGGACATTAATTCAAGAGTTTCCAAATCAAATCAGAGAGGCAGCAGAGATTGCAAATTCTGCGCAATTAAAAAACATACCGAAAGGCATTGAGAACATTGTCATTTGTGGAATGGGAGGATCCGGCATTGGTGGCCGTATTGTTTCACAATTGGTAGCAGCTGAACTTGCTGTGCCTTTGGTTTTGCTTCAGGATTACGCATTGCCCTCTTTTGTGAGTAAAAAATCACTGGTTATAGGTTCGTCTTACTCGGGAAATACCGAAGAGACCTTAATCGCTTTGGAGGAGGCACGCACCAAGGGAGCACACATCGCAGGAATTTGTTCCGGAGGACAATTGAAGGAGTTTTGTCATCAATACGCTTACGATTATATCGTCGTCCGTGGTGGTTTTCCTCCAAGAGCCGCGACGGCATATTCTGTTGTTCAATTGATAAAAATCCTTGAAAGTTACGGGTTCATTAAATCAGGTAAAATCGATGAGTTGACAGCTTGCGCTTCATTTTTGGAAGCAAATTCAGCAGAGATCCATGCCCATGGAAAAGAGATTGCCGATGCAATGTACGGGAAGATCGGAGTGATCTATTCCGGTGTGGAATATGAAAGCGTGGTCATCCGAACTCGTCAACAGTTCAATGAAAACTCTAAATTTCTGTGCTTAACTCACGTAATTCCCGAAATGAATCACAACGAGCTTGTCGGCTGGGGCGGTGGAGATGATCGTTTTTCAGTACTCTTCATAGAAGGCGCAGACATTTCATTCCGCAACAAAAAACGACTTGAGATTTCAAGAGAAATCGTTCGTTCTAAAACCCCGTTTATTCATTCAGTAGAGGCCAAGGGAGCAAGTTACTTGCAACGTACGGTTTTCTTAATTCATTTGGTGGATTGGGCATCGTTTTATTTGTGCGAACTCAACAAAGCGGACATCATGGATATCAAAGTAATTGATCATCTGAAGAGTGAACTTTCTAAAATATAATTCTTCTTGCTATGCTTCCTGAGGTAATTCGCATGGACCTTGGCATGATAGACTATCAGGAGGCCTGGGACCTGCAGGAAACCATCTTTCAGGAGATGATTCAGCGAAAGATCGCCATGCGAAACGATCCGGAAATAACGCCGTGTGCGCACCGTATCCTGTTCTGCGAACATCCTCATGTATACACTCTTGGGAAAAGTGGTTCGGCATCAAACCTTTTGCTCGATGAACAGTCACTGCATGCTGTGGATGCAAGTTTCTACAAAATCAACCGCGGAGGTGACATTACGTACCATGGTCCTGGACAGCTGGTGATGTATCCGATTTTTGATCTGGATCAGTTCTTCACAGATATTCATAAATACATGCGTTTTCTCGAAGAGGCTGTTATTTTGACACTTGAGGAATTTGGAATTTCCGCTGGCAGGGAGGAAGGACTTACCGGTGTGTGGATTGATGCTGGAATGTCCACTGCACGAAAAATTTGCGCCATGGGCGTGAAAAGCTCCCGCTGGGTAACAATGCACGGGATTGGGTTTAATGTCAATACGGATCTTAATTACTTTTCACACATTATTCCTTGTGGTATAGAAGATAAAGCTGTAACTTCAATGCAAAGAGAGTTGGGAAGCCCTGTGCCACTTGAGAAAGTAAAAGAGGTTTTGCTCGTCAAAATGTCAGAGGTGTTTGGGTTTAGACTAAAAACAAGTTCATGAAACGCATTGCTGAGATAGGTTGGAAATTCGTAAAGGGAGTACTTTGGACAGTGTTCGGAATACTGATTGTTCTCAACTTGCTCATCCTTCTTTCCGGAAAGTATTATCTGTACAACGGCATCCGACACACGTATCTTCAAGGAAAAACTGGTCCCGGTATTTACGATCTGAACATATTTTACAATGATACCATCGAACATGATCCTAAGATGTGCCCGCTCCACCGTTTTAAAAGTGTGAACAGGTATAAATTCAATTCACGAGATCAGGCTCTGATGAGTTCACTTGATACCCGAGCGTTTCTTGTGCTTAAAGGAGACAGTTTGTTGTTTGAGAATTACGCGAACGGACATACTCCGGAAACGGTATCAAATAGTTTTTCTGCTGCTAAAACACTCGTGGCAATGCTGATTGCCATAGCTGTTGAGGAGGGCAACATTAAAAGTTTGGACGAACCGGTAGGAAATTACCTTCCAGCATTCAGAAACGGCGAAAAGAAAAGAATCACGATTCGACATTTGTTAACCATGTCTTCAGGATTGGATTGGGAAGAAAGTGCGTCAAATCCCTTGTCTGAAAACGCTGAATCGTACTATGGAACAGACCTGTTTGAGCTGGTCAACAGGCAACAAGCCGTTACAGCACCGGGCAATAAATTTGTTTATCAGAGTGGAAATTCCCAGCTGTTGGGTTATGTACTTGAGAAAGCTACGGGAAAATCGGTTTCTGAATATACTGAGCAGAAGATCTGGAAAAAAATCGGAACAGAAGGACATGCATACTGGAGTTTGGACAAACAAAACGGTGATGAAAAATCCTTTTGCTGTTTTTATGCTACAGCACGTGATTTTGCCCGTCTTGGGCTTCTGATACATCGTGGCGGAAGATGGGGCAAAGACCAGGTGGTACCGGCATGGTTTATCAAAGAGATGTCTGTTCCCACACCAATGGCCACGGAAGAGGGTGTGCCAAATTACCGCTACGGGCTCCATGTATGGACCTACCCGGAAAAAGATCAAACCATTACCTATTGTCGTGGAATAAAAGGCCAGTACATTATTTCTATTCCCAAAGAAGATCTGGTGGTCGTAAGGCTTGGGATGAAACGAAAGGATAACGTAGATTTATCTGAAGTTCGAAGTGACAGAAACGTCAAAAAAGTGGGGCATCCTCAGGATTTTTTTGAATACCTTAGAATTGCTCGTGAGATAGCGAGAAAAAAATAATACGCAATGAAAGAAGGTCTACTTGGACCTACCGTTGAGAAGGTAGGTGTGGCAGTGGTGGAGGAACTGAATGAGGATCAGCAGAAGATATACAACGTCTATCTCATCAATTTTCGCGACGACATCATGGAGGGAATCATCATAACCAGCACGGGATATGGTGAAAATGCCAATACGGGTGAACGCATACGTACATCCACACTTCGGCATTGTCTCGAAATCCTGCTTCCGGGAGAAATAGCCAAAATAGAACCGATCATGGAAGACGTTTTTGCCTTGGCGAATGAATACTGGGTGAGCTTTTGGGTGAACGAAGTGATGTATGACAAAAAGTTTGTATTTCTGCCGGAAACGATTGCTCCGTCAAAAATGAAACTGATCGAACAAATCGGAATGAGAGGGGTTATGATATCCTGATTACCTGGTCGAGCTGATCCAGATCTTCAAGAACTTTAACCTCTTTCACATACCCGTTGAGTAAAGAAACATTGGTGTTTATCTGATACCCTCCGGCAAAATGCGGCAGGTTCTCTGTGTCTTTACTCAGCTGTTTGAAATAATTCACCATAAACTGAGGGTCCACAGCTGTCAACCAGGAACTTACCAAAGCGCAAGGGTTGACCTTTTCTATTGCGAGAAGGAGCGAATCGTATGGTAGACTTTGCCCCAAATACACAGTACGGATGCCTTTTCGGCGAAGTGCAAACTGGTAAAATAACAGGCTTATTTCATGCCACTCATGCTCTGCAAGGAAAAGCAAAACTGGTCGGCTTTCATCCGTGGGAATATTCAACAGATCAATTGAGGAGATTAGTTTTTGTCTGATAAGATTCGAAATGAAATGTTCTTGAGCAGGATTGATGGTTCCTACCAGCCACATGATTCCAATTCGGTCCAGGAAAGGAACAAGATGCTTAGAGAACGTTTCTTCCAAACCGTATGCGTCTATGACATGCTGTAAAGTATCGCGAAACAGGGTCTCGTCCAAATGAATCAGAGCAAGCAGCAATTTTTCGTGACTGGAATCAGGCAACACAGCCTTCTTAATTTCCAAAATTTTCTGAGCAATTTGTTCTTTACTCATGTCGGCAATCTTGGAAATCTTGACTCCGTGGCGGTTCAACATAGCAATATTCAGAAGCGACACCAGGTCTTCATCGCTGTATGTACGTATCAGTGTATCGGTACGGTCAGGCTTTATAAAGCTGTAACGCTTCTCCCAAATTCTTAGGGTGTGCGCTTTTACGCCAGTCAGTATTTCGAGGTCTTTGATTTTATAAGATCCCATAGTTGAACGCTTTCCCGTGTGGTTGTTGATACTATACAAAATCAAAACAAAGATGGAATGCTTTTGTTTTCTAAGCGATTAAATTATTTTATATTTGTTGTTCTATGAACCCACGAATGAAAAAACCGTCATATCCTATTTCACTTTTCCAATTCTCATTTTTGGCATTGATTGTCTTTTTGGCACTTTCATCCTGTTCTGGGTCGGACAACGCCCCTGCGGATGAAGAATCTGAAGATGAATATTATGAATTCAAAGGCTTAAATTTGAAAGAGTACTCCATTCCGGCTATGATCATGTTGCCCGATGAAACCGCAAACATTGGCGCCTCCACCAAGCCTGAGGTTGTTCACAATGATGGAGATTTTGTATGGGACATTTATGTTGGGCCGAATTTTGAGCTTCACATTGAAGATTACGGAGACTACACCGACCTTGTGGAATACAAGAAAAAGGAGCTCAAAAAACAAGAGGTTTTCGAAATAGATTACCTGGTAAATGAAAAAGATTTGATCGTTTATGAGAGCACCTTAATAGTGCGAGGTTCTAAGGAAGCTTCCCCTACGGTTGGGGTGAAGCACAAATCGTATCACGTTTATGCACAGAAAACGATCAATGGGATCACATACGAACTTCGCAGTAGAGATGAAGGCTATGAAAGAGTCATCATTGATTTGATGGCGAAGTCCGTAAAGTCCTTTAAACCGATTAAATAATTCACTCTGCATAACTTTCAATTTCACTAATTTTACAGAATGGAATTGAACAGAGAAAATGTCCTCGAAGTCCTTTCAGGAATTACCGATCCGGATCTAAAAAAAGACATCGTAACGGCTAATTTACTGGAACAACTTGAGATTAAAGAACATTCGGTGGCACTTTCTGTCCACAGTTCCAATCCCGCTCTTCATGCCAGAAAACGATTGCAGGAAGCCGTTGAATTCAACTTGAGACGTGTGTTTGGCAAGGCGCTGTCTGTAGAGTGTACGGTAAAAGCTCTGCCGTCCGAAAGCCGTTCGGCTCGAAGAACTATTTTACCCGAGGTAAAGCACATTGTTGCAATTGCATCCGGCAAAGGTGGAGTTGGAAAATCTACCGTTACGGCAAACCTCGCGGGCGGTCTGGCAAAGGCCGGATACAAGGTAGGGGTGGTAGATGCGGATATCTACGGGCCTTCGATGCCGACAATGTTTGATGTAGTAAAGGAGCGACCTACAATGATTGATGTGGAAGGCAAGCCAATGATCAATCCGGTAATGAGCTTCGGGATCAAACTTCTCTCTATTGGGTTTTTTACGGATCAGGACAATGCGGTCGTATGGCGTGGACCAATGGCTGCGAAAGCCCTTACTCAAATGTTTACAGACGCCTATTGGGGTGAAATGGATTTCATGCTGATTGATCTGCCTCCCGGCACAGGCGACATTCATCTGTCACTTGTCCAAACTGTTCCACTGGATGGCGTAGTAATCGTTTCGACTCCTCAGGAGGTGGCTCTGGCAGATGCACGAAGAGGGGTCAATATGTTTCGTATGGACTCGGTAAATGTTCCTGTGTTGGGTATCATCGAGAATATGGCCTGGTTTACTCCTGAAGAGTTGCCGGATCACAAATACTTCATTTTTGGCAGAGACGGCGCATTAAACTTGGCTCAAGGAATGAATGTTCCGTTCCTTGGTCATATTCCCTTGGTGCAAGGAGTTAGAGAGGCAGGTGATGCGGGTAGACCGGCTGTTTTTCAGGAAAATAGTCCCACAGCAAAGGCATTTGAAGAATTAGTTGATATTTTTGTGAAAGAAGTGGAAAGGCAGAAAAGTAATTCTGCTGTCAAACAATGAGGCCATGAAACAAGAACTGACAGACAAAGTAAACGCAGCTATTGACCAATTGAGACCATTTCTGCATGCCGATGGTGGAGATATGGAATTGGTGGAAATCACAAGCGAGATGGTTGTCAAAGTTCGATTGATGGGAGCGTGCAGCGATTGTTCGATGAGCGTAATGACACTAAAAGCTGGGTTGGAGGATGCCGTTCGCAAAATGGCTCCGGAAATTCAACGCGTGGAAGCTGTTGACGTCCATTAAATAAAAAAGGCTGCACCTCAAGGTAACAGCCTCTTCTCCAAGTTTTAATAATTTACAGAGCTGCCTGGTAACGTCTTGAAACCTCGTCCCAGTGAATGACATTGAAAAAAGCATTCACGTAGTCTGGCCGTCGGTTTTGATAGCGCAGGTAATACGCATGCTCCCAAACATCCATTCCAAGGATTGCAGTGCCACCGCATCCTTCTCCCATGAGTGGGTTGTCCTGATTTGCGGTTGAACAGATCACTAATTTTCCGTTTTCAACACAAAGCCAGGCCCATCCTGAACCAAAGCGAGTGATGCCCGCTTTTGAAAATTCATCTTTGAAATTTTCAAAAGAACCAAAAGCAGAATGAATCGCATCGGCAAGTGCTCCTGTCGGTTCACCACCGCCATTCGGGCTCATCACCTCCCAATACAGGTTGTGATTCCAATACCCTCCACCGTTGTTACGAACAGCTGGTTTATCTTTACACACTTTCAGGAGGTCTTCAATGGATTTACCTTCCAGGTCCGTACCCGCGATTGCATTGTTTAAATTGGTAATGTAAGCCTGGTGGTGCTTCGTATGATGGATTTCCATTGTCTGAGCATCAATGTGCGGTTCGAGTGCATCGTACGCATAGGGTAATTTTGGTAATTCGAAAGCCATATTTTTAATTTTTGAGGTTATTATTTTGAATCATTCAAAATTAGGAAATAGAATTTGAAGCTTCAATGATCGAGGCGAACCTTTTTCTTTAAATTCATCAAATCTCCATTCTTTCAAATGCCGCTTCTTTTCTCAACAACTGAGTTGCAGAAAATGTTGAACCTACGGCTACTGTCCGTCGTACTTTTTCAAATATTTCTGATAGAGCTCCTGTTGGGTATTGGAAAGCTCCATTTTTTTGCCATCAACAAGAATGAGCGTAACTTGATTGCTTCTCATATCAAGGGCATTTCCTTTGGATACAAAAAGTGTTGCAGATTTTCCTTCTTCAACGGTACCATAGTTTTTGGCAATACCTGTAATTTCGCACACAGATTGAGAGATGGCCATCACTGCTTGTTCTTCGGTCAATCCATAGGCCCAGGCTGTTCCGGCATTGAAGGGAAGATTTCGAGCATTCATGGCTTCCATATCGCCATGCGGTTGCAGGCAGAACTTAACTCCTCCATCCAGCAAAAGTTTTGGCAATCGATAAGGAAGATCTACTGGTTCGCCTTCACTTTCCGGAAGACTATGTGTACGATCGAGCATTACCGGGATTTTGGAGTCTTTTAGCTGACGCGTGATGAGGTAACTTTCGTATCCACCGACAATTACAGGAAATGGAAGTGCGAATTTTCTGGAAAAATCAATTACATCGAGCAATTGTTGAATGCTCCCTGCATGAAAATATACACGTTTGTTTCCCTTAAAACAGTCGATCATGGCGTTCAACCGCGTATCGGTTTGGTGTGTTTTGTCCAGTAAAGTGTAGGCACGCGCTGTTTCGAAAAATGCAATGAGTTCGGCTACCACTTTTTCATACGTTTCACTTTTCTTCATGCTTTGCTGTTCCCATTGCCATTGATACGGGTCTGGCCAGTTGACATGAATTCCGTCATCGGCTGAAATACTTGCATCTTCCCAGTTCCATCCATACGAGGACATTATTGAAGAGCTGCCTGAGATCAATCCTCCTCTGGGGGTAGCTTGGGTAAAAAGCACGCCATTGGTTCTCACAGTTGCGATGACTTTCGACTCCGCATTGTAGGCAATTTGTGATCTTACATGAGGGTTCATTGAACCGACTTCTTCAAAATCCCTCGTTGCTCGAACAGCATCCACTTCGGTTAGTCCGAGTGTGGAATTTGCCGCGAAAAATCCCGGATAAACATGTTGTCCTTTGAGATCTACGATCGTATCCCAGTCTTCTTTGCTGTAGCTGAAAGCAAGCGCATTGCGCACCAGTTCGATCTTTCCGTTACGAATTCCGATGGCTGCTGTTTCTATGGTCTTTTCGTTTCCAACATGCAAGAACCCGTTCATAAGCAACATACTCTTCTGACCAAGAGTAAGGCTTGAGGTCAGACAAAGGAGAAAAAATATTGATTGTTTCATGGTATTCTGTGTTAGTGTGTGTTTTCTTCGGATGTGGCTTCTTCACCAAGAGTATCACACTGGTACTGCTTGTTTTTCTGTTTTTGAAAAGGCTGACTTTCTTCCCCTCGGGAATTCGATTCCAGCATTTCTGAAATAATTCTTGCCTTTTCTTTTTGGTTCGCCACTTCAAGTTGCGCTTCTTTTGAACGGTCAAAATACACTGTTCCTTCGATCATGGTCATGCTCGTCTGAGCTTTGACAGACAGCGGATGGTCTGTCCATAGCACCAGATCCGCATCTTTGCCTACCTTAACGGATCCCATGCGATTGTCGAGATGGAGCAGCTTGGCAGGATTGAGTGTAACCATTTTCCACGCCTCCTCTTCGCTCATTCCTCCATATTTGATTCCTTTTGCCGCTTCCTGGTTCAATCGTCTACCCATTTCGGCATCGTCCGAATTAATGGCAACTGTCAATCCCATTTTCGTCATCAGTGAAGCGTTGTAAGGAATGGCATCGTTCACTTCAAATTTATAAGCCCACCAGTCTGAGAAAGTAGAAGCACCTACACCATGCTTGAGCATTTTATCCGCAACTTTATAGCCTTCGAGTATGTGCGTGAAGGTGTTGATTTTGAAGCCCATCGAATCCGCCACGTGCATGAGCATGTTGATCTCTGATTGGACGTAAGAATGGCAGGTAATAAAGCGTTCTGAACGCAAAATTTCATTTAAGACTTCAAGTTCGAGATCTTTTCGCGGAGCGATTTTCTGATGCTTTCCTCCTTTTTGTTTTTGAAAATCTTCCCAGGCTTTGGCATAAGCGCGTGCTCTTGCGAAACCGTCATAAAACACTTGTTCTACCCCCATTCTGGTTTGCGGAAAACGTTCGGTATTGTAATCGCCCCAGTTGGCCTGCTTCACATTTTCTCCAAGGGCACATTTGATAAATTTGGGTGCATTGTCGATCAGCATTTCTTCCGGATCTGTACCCCATTTTAATTTGATCAGTGCGGATTGTCCGCCGATGGGATTCGCTGAACCATGCAGGAGTTGCGCTGCAGTGACTCCTCCGGAAAGTTGACGGTAAATATTGATGTCATCCGGATTCACCACGTCGGCAATACTGACTTCCGCTGAAATAGCCTGTCCGCCTTCATTTACTCCTTTGGAAATGGCGATGTGGGAATGTTCGTCGATGATGCCGCTTGTGAGGTGCATCCCCTTCGCGTCAATCACTTGTACGTTTTCACCTGTCTTTGGGACAGATATCCCCACAAAAGCAATCTTGCCGTTTTCAACCAGCACATTGGCACCGTAGAGAATTCCTTCAGATTCATTTGTCCATACAGTAGCATTTTTGAAAAGTATGCTTTTCTTTTCGGGAATACTATCAAAACCGAAAGCCATGTTTGGATGCCAGATGATATTGCTTGGGGGCAGCTCCACAGAAGCTTTACTCTCTGCTTTTGCAGGTGCTTCTCCTTTGTCGTTGCGTATTGCGGACCACTGAATCCAGTTTCCGTCAGGAAGCAGTCCGTCTCCTTCTAAAATGCCTAATTTGGCATTTGCCTTAGCATGCAATGTTACACTGCCTTTCCAGTTGTTATCGTCAAGGTTGAATTGAAGTACGAGGTCATTTCCTGTGAGCGATACACTGGCTTTCACCACGAGCGTATCCTGACCTGTGCTTCCACTGGTTCTTTGAGCGCGATAGGAGGTGAGCTTAGCGCTCCATGCATCGTTATTGCGGCTGAGTTCTAGTGGATATTTCTTGTCTGTCAAAAACAAATTGTATTTCCCTGAAATATCCTCCTGTAATGGTTTTTGGAACACTTTGCGTTCACCTAGCACCCATGATTCATACAATTTAGCATCCTCTGTAAATGGATCTCCGGAGTAGACAGTGAAGTTTGCAAGTTTACCACCTTCGAGTGTGCCCAATTTTTCAGACATTCCGATCAATTTAGCCGGATAGGTGGTCAGCGCCTGAAGGATAGACGCTTTTGTTGCCCCATGCTGTAGTGCTTTACGGATATTTTTCCAGAACGATTCGGGGGATTTAAGCCCTTGAGAAGACAGACAGAACGGAATGCCTTCTTTTTCCAGGAAATATGGATTCGACGGTGCAAGTTCCCAATGTTTTAGATCACTGAGAGGTATGTGTCTGCTTAGATATGGGTCTTTTACATCATATGCCTCCGGGAAATTTAAGGGCGCAATGACTGTTCTGCCGGTTGACTTCAATTGCTTGAGGATTTCGTACTCATTCCCCGAACCAAGGTAATGAAAGGTGTATCCGAATTCGTTGGCTACTTTTTCAGCACGCAGGATTTCCCATTTATCAGAGGTCTTAAAAAACATTGGTAAACCTGAGTGTTTTAGCAGAGCTTCCAGACTGAGATCTGTTTCTTTTTTAGGGGCTTTGGAATACCATTGAAGGTCATAAAAGACTTGTCTTAACAAAGCGATGGATCCCATTTGAGAGGAAGGATACGTTTGTCTTGATACACCCTTTTCAAAAGAAAAGAATTGCCCCGAGCTTGACTGAAGTACCACCTTGTTCTCATCGTCGTCGCGCAGCGCTACCAATACCCCTGTTCCACGTGCTATGCCATCCGCCACGTGACTTAGTGCCACGGCGAATCCCATTTTCCTGAGTTCGTCGGTGGTTTTCTCTTCGCTTTTATATAAAAGTGCTGCATCCGTTTCGGGATGAATGGACTCATTCCAGTAGAACGCACCTTCTTTCTTGCTCTCAATTTGTGGCCTCGGACTCCATCCACCTGAACCTTCGGGTTTAGGCAGTCCAATGGAACTGTTTAATTCGATAAAGCCCGGAACAATCGTCATACCGGTCATGTCATAAACAATGGCCTCTTTGGGAATCACTGCATTTTTCCCGCATTCCAGTATAGTTTCTCCTTCGAGGAGGAGCGTGCAATTTTCAAGCAAATTGCCATCAGATAGAATGACAGTGGCGTGTGTAAGAGCAATCTTCGGTTTTAGGGAAGGTGCCGTGCCATTCACAGGGTGTGTCTGAGCCAATAGTCCAGCCAATGGAATGAAGCAAAGAAGAAAATAGAAAACGTGTCTCATGTCCGATCCTTTCGTTGAGCCGTGAAATTAAGGATTTATAAAGTTTGGTCCGCATTTCTTTTTGTATTTTTGGGGTGTTAAAATCGATAATCAATGCTAACACATACTCACTCCGGACTACGATGGATCGCTTTGATATTACTGATCTATGCGGTTTACAACGCTTTTTCTAAAAGAAATTCACTGGGATTTTCAAAACAGGACAAAATGGTTAATCTGTTTGCCATGGTCACCTTGCATGTTCAGTTGATACTGGGCCTTGTGCTGTATTTTACATCTACTAATATCAGTTTTGAACCGGGATGGATGGAAGTGGAAAAATTCCGATTCTACGGCATGGAGCATTTTGCGGGAATGCTCATCGCAATCGTGTTGGTCACCATTGGCTACAGCAAAGCGAAACGCACTGATGTCAGTTCCAAGAAGCACAAAAGCACGTACATCTTCTATGGCCTTGGTCTTTTACTTATCCTGTTATTTATTCCATGGCCATTCAGAACGGCATTGGGCGGAGCCTGGTTCTAATCGTTTTTTCTCTTTTTCTCTTCGCCTCCTGTGACTCATCCATTGAAAATGAGCTAAGACCGAATGAAAAAAAGGAAGTGCTTTCGGGCAAGGCCTTATACTTGCGACATTGTGCGATTTGTCATGGAGGAGATGGCAAACTAGGAGCCTCGGGCGCCAAGAATTTGAGTGTTTCCAGACTTGACTCACTGCAGATCAGCAAGATGATCATTCAGGGGAAGAATGCCATGCCACCGATGATCGCTTTGTTGCAATCTGACACGAACGTGGCCAAAGTCACCTCGTATGTCTTGAAATTGAAAAACTGATGCAGGGCCACGTTACCGTAGATGAAGTGATTGAAAATTGCGTGCTGGTGGGTGTTATCACACCGGAGATCCGTGAGGAAACTGCGCATGAATACCTTGATGAACTTGAATTCCTTGCAGAAACAGCCGGTGCTCTTACCCATCATAAGTTTCTACAGAAATTGCCTATGCCCAATCCCCGAACATTTGTTGGAACGGGCAAACTCGAGGAGATTAAAGAATACATACAGACGTATGACATAGGCTTAGTCATTTTTGACGATGAGCTTTCTCCTTCTCAGTTGAGAAATATTGAACGCGAACTCGAATGCAAGGTGCTTGACCGAAACATTTTGATCCTCGATATTTTTGCGAGTCGGGCTCGTACCTCACATGCCAAGACTCAGGTAGAGCTGGCACAATTGCAATATATGCTTCCGAGGCTCACGCGGATGTGGACTCACCTTGAAAGGCAAAAGGGAGGAATCGGCATGAGGGGGCCGGGAGAATCCCAGATCGAGACGGACCGCAGGATCATTCAGACGAGAATTGCGCTCATGAAGGAAAAGCTCAAGGAAATCGACAAGCAAATGGCGGTTCAGAGGAGCAATCGTGGGCAACTTGTGCGAGTGGCATTGGTTGGATATACCAATGTAGGCAAATCTACACTCATGAATGTGTTGTCAAAATCAGAGGTTTTTGCAGAAAATAAACTTTTTGCTACGTTGGATACCACTGTTCGTAAGGTGGTGATCGATAATCTGCCATTCTTACTCACAGATACAGTTGGATTTATTCGCAAACTCCCTCATCAATTGGTAGAATCTTTTAAATCAACATTGGATGAGGTTCGGGAAGCAGACCTTCTTGTGCACGTGCTGGATATTTCGCATGAAGCATTTGAAGACCATTACCGCGTTGTGAATGAGACCCTGCAGGAACTCGACAAGACTGAAAAACCCGTAATCCTCGTCTTCAACAAGATAGATGCCTATACTCCGGTGAATGAGGATGGAGAAACAGAGACCTATTCTCTTGAGGAGTTGAAACGCACCTGGATGTCCAAATTGGGGAATACCAAGTGTGTATTCATATCAGCTCAGAACAAAGAAAATCTCGAAGAACTAAAGGAGACCATTTACAAAGAAGTGAAAGAAATTTTCAAAGTGAGGTACCCTTACAATAATTTTCTTTACTAGACTTATTCTTTGACTACCGTCATACGGACAATGTGTTCTTCAGAGACTTCATAGATCATTACCATTTCGACGGGAACGGAACTTCCTTTCCGACCTGTGATGGATTCATGGTCGATGACTTTATTTCCGATGACAGCCCTGTGCAAAATAGTCGAATGCAGTTCTGGAGAAGCTTCGAATAACTTCTGATAAAGAGCTCTTAGAGCCTCTTTCCCCTCGGCGATGGGTTCTTTTTTTTCAAAGGAGTAGAGTACAATGCTGTAGGAAAAACTTTTCATGAACTCGCTTAGGTCCCGAGCATTGTATGCGTCAAGATTTTTCTGAACGATTTCTGATGGCATAGTTTCTTGAGTAAAACTGCTTGAAGAAATGAGGGAAACAAGAATGTATAAAAATATTCTCTTCATCGGTAAAATGGCTTGGCTCATTTTGGAATTTTATCACGATCAATCTTCGTTCTAAAACTCTTGTAGCGTCTTAGCGCACCAATTGCACGAAGCCATGTCCTTCGAGTGCTTGGTTGAAACCGTTCACGATGTACTTGTAGAAATAAACCCCATCATCCACAGGTACCCCTGAATCTGTTTTCCCGTTCCATGAAGGATTCAATCCTTTTTGCTCGAACATGACATTTCCCCAGCGGTTGATGATTACCAGTTCCACACTTGTGGCATTGGTGACGTTCAAGAAGAATAAATCGTTCGCACCATCGCCGTTAGGCGTAAATACATTCGGAGGATTCACCGTTGGAATCGGGTATTGACAGTTTCCGTCGTCGATGGTCGCCAAAGGATTGTAGTTCAGAGCATTTGGATCCATGCACCCACATGTTCCTACGAAGATCGATGCATAAGCTGTATCAGAACAAAGCGATCCCTGATATGCAATCAGTTGAACGAACGCACTTGTGGAATAGGTTTGAGATTGAGTCGCGGTTGTTGCAATGTCAAGCTCTTGTCCGTTCCCGAAGTCCCAATGGTAGTTATCTGCGTTTTCACTTGTATTGGTCATTGTCACTTGTAAAGGTCCGCATCCACTTTCTGGGGTAACCGTCAAAACTGCATTCGGTGGATTCAGAATATCTACAAAAACACTGTCGAAGTCTGTGCACAGGTTGTCTTGAACAGTAAAATAATACCAGCCTGCAGATAAATTTTCCCAAACGGTTGCGTCTATACTGTTTGGGCTGTTTGGGCCTGGTCCTGTCCATTCGTAGAGCGGAACACCGGTGGCTCCAACGACCATAGCGGAGACCCATCCTGTCGGTTCACAAGTAGAAGGTCCTGACATCAAGGTGTCAATCGCAAGGGTTTGAAGTACACTTACGGTTAAAGTATCTGTAAATGTATTACCGCACTGATCTGTCATGGTCACAAGGTAATCTACATCACCTGTGAGATCACCCGAAACGTATACCGGACTTCCTGTTGCGCCATTGTCCCAGGACAACGTCATGGTGCCTACACCCCCGGTTGGAATGGCCGTCACAAGCACAGAGTCGTCTTTACATTGAAGAACCGTGTCTTGCTCGATAATATCAAGAATGGGGTCGTCCAGAATCCAGATTTGACCGGTTGTAGCTACCGTATCTCCGCATTCATTCAACGAGTAGGCTGTAATTGTGATAAGTTCAGGCAATTCTGTGATTCCATCATCTGTGGGACTTACTGAAAGGATCACGGTGTCTTCGCCTACATTGAATGTGATTGGACTGGTCAAAGTGTTGTAGTCTGTTCCATTTGTGGCGGTCCCGGAAATATCAAAATCTACGGTCAGGGCAGCATCTGCCTGGCTGCTTGGTCTGGTGAAGATGATATCTGCGCTGGAACATCCTTCATAGATCGCTGTATCTCCCGACACAGATGCGATAGCCACTTGCACCGCATCCGAACTGAAAGAACTTGCTTCGAGGAAAACCCCTGAGTCATAGGATTGATCTCCGACATTACAAATGGCAAGTTTGATATGGTACGTTTCACCGCATTGCACTGCGGAAGTAGCTGTAAACAAAATGGTGGTGCCATCATACTGTATGGCAGAACCATAAGCTAACCCATTGTCATTAGCCACGTAGTATTGCGTGTTGTTTTCATCGCCAACATTGTTAATTGTAACCGGAGTGGTTGTGCCGGGAATTACAGCAAGGTTTGATCCTCCTGCGGGATAACCCGGAAGTGCATAGGGTCCTGAAACCCCGGGACCCCAGAGGAAAAAGCCGAATGCGTCATTAAAGGTAGAAGGAGAGAACTCAGGATATTCTTCCGAGCCGAATACGTAGCGAAAGGAAATGGTGTCTCCCGAGGGAACAAAATCAAATTCAAGTACCGCACCATTCGTGACTGAACCTGCCGCAATGGCGTTCAAATGAGGATCACTGGTTACGATCGGAGTGCCTGGATCCGTTTGAGAAGTTGCATCGTTCGGACCTACGGCGCCGATTCCAAAGCCGGTGGTCAAGAGCACACCTGAGGCAATTGGAAATGTTGTTCCTGTGGCGTCAAAAAAGGAAACATTGGGCTGAGAGACATCTGCGCTTGCTGCACTTGAATTGTAGGTAATATTGGACGCTGTTACACCAACGCCCATAAGCACATTTTGAACTAATTGATTCGGGGTTTGAGCGTTGTTGACAGTTATTTGAGTGAAAGCACGTGAAGTGAAAATCAAAACGCTTAATATCAGTAAGTTCTTCATGTAAGATGTATTTGTTCCCATAAGACCGTCAAAAATACGAAAAGGTTGCATGCTTAAGATCAAAAAAAGTGTATTCAGGAAAGAATAATTATTGCGAATTTTGGGAAGAATTCAATTGCTATGGAAAAGACACAACAGTTCATATCTTCAAATAAAGAACGTTTCCTGAATGAGCTTCTCGATCTGCTTAAAATACCCTCTATTTCGGCTGATCCGGCATTTAAAAATGACGTAAGAAAAACAGCTGAAATGCTGGTGTCACACCTGAAAAACATCGGTTTGGACTCGGCCGAACTGTTTGAAACAGCAGGGCATCCGCTGGTATATGCAGAAAAACACATTTCACCTTCCTTGCCAACGGTACTGGTCTATGGACATTATGATGTACAGCCTGCGGATCCACTGGACCTCTGGCATTCTCCGCCGTTTGAGCCGGTATTGAAGAAAACAGAGATCCATCCGGATGGGGCAATCTTTGCTCGTGGAGCATGTGACGATAAGGGACAAATGTTCATGCATGTCAAAGCTATTGAAGCAATGCTTAAGTCTGGCGAATTGCCGTGCAATGTCAAAGTAATGATTGAAGGAGAAGAAGAAGTTGGAAGTGAACATCTGGGCGCTTTTGTAGAAAAATATAAGGATCGCTTAAAAGCGGATGTTATACTCGTATCAGATACAGGCATGATTGCGAATGATGTTCCCTCCATTACCACCGGATTGAGAGGCTTGAGTTATTTGGAAGTGGAAGTAACCGGTCCGAACCGAGATCTGCACTCAGGGTTATATGGTGGATGTGTGGCAAATCCGATCAATATTCTGACAAAAATGATCTCATCTCTGCATGATGAGAACAACCACATTACCATTCCTGGTTTTTATGATAAGGTAGTTGAACTTTCTCAGGCGGAGCGCACGGAGATGGCCAAAGCTCCTTTCTCACATGAGGAATATTGCAAAGCTCTTGACATCGAAGATGTTTATGGAGAAAAAGGGTATTCGACCCCAGAGAGAGGTTCGATCAGGCCTACGCTGGATGTCAACGGCATTTGGGGCGGGTATACCGGAGAAGGTGCCAAAACGGTTATTCCGTCCAAAGCTTTTGCGAAGATTTCAATGCGACTTGTTCCGGATCAGGTTCCGGATGAAATCACACAATTGTTTAAAACACATTTTGAACAAATTGCTCCTTCAGGAGTCCGTGTAAAAGTGACTCCACATCACGGCGGTGATCCGGCAGTAACGCCTATTGATTCCATGGGATATAAAGCAGCCTCAAAAGCCTATGAAAAAACATTTGGAAAACCCGCTATACCTGTGAGAAGCGGTGGCAGCATTCCTATTATTGCCATGTTTGAAAGAGTGCTTGGGATCAAAACGATTCTGATGGGGTTTGGCCTGGACAGCGATGCCATTCATTCACCTAACGAACATTACGGTCTTTTTAACTTTTATCGCGGCATCGAAACCATCCCTTATTTCTATCAGTACTATACTGAAATGTCTGAGAAAAAGTGAGGCGAGGCACCTTCATATTTCTTGCGGTTTTTGCGCTGACCGCCTGCGGGGGTTTCAAATATCCTGAATTGAGATCCAATGAGGGGGTAAAGTTGTTGAAGATGGATGGCCGGAATCTGACGTTTGAAGCAAAAGCGGTGGTGTTTAATCCAAATGGATTCTCTCTGAAAGTTAAACCTTCCACTGTTAGGGTGGCGCTTGAAGGGCAGGACATGGGTTCGGTTCAATTAAGTCAAAAGTTAAAATTGAAGCGAAAATCAAGCGATACTCTGACGATACCTTTTAATGTCGAATTGGCCGAAGGTGCCATGTTGACCATGCTTCGATACATGGTTCGTGACTCCGTGAAAGTTAAGATAACAGGAAAGGTTAAAGGAGGCATCGGTTTTATTTCCAAAAAACAAAAGATCGATTTCGAACGCTCAATTCCGGGCAGAATGCTCCGATTCAAACCCTGATTATACTTCTGTGTAAATCCGGTGTACTCTTCTTGAGATGCCCGTCATCACCTCATAAGGTATGGTGCCCATGCGTTCAGCGAGCTGTTCCAGGCTCTGGTTCGGGCCGATGATCTCTACCTGGTCCCTTTCGCGCACAGCAAGTGTTCCGATGTCTACCAAGATCATGTCCATACACACTTTCCCAACGACCGGGCAAGACTTGCCGTGTATGAATACATGGCCTTTTCCATTGCTTAATTCTCTTCTGAAGCCGTCTGCATACCCTAAGGGCACAATGGCAATCGTTGTGTCTTTCTCGGCTAAGAAGCTTCTACTGTATCCTGCACTTTCACCTTTTTTTACTGTCTTAACCTGAGAAACTGCGCTGTACCAGGAGAGAACGTACTGTAACTCTTTTTTAATCAATGGATTTCCGGAAATCCCGAAGAGACCGATCCCAAGTCGCACCATGTCGTAAGCCGAATCTGGATAATTCGCTACCCCTTCAGAATTGAGGATGTGCTTTGAAAATGATTGATTCAACAGTTTTTCTAAATACGCACAAGCCTGGTCAAAACGTGTGAGTTGCGCCAGGGTAAAACGTTTGTCGCGACGGTTGTCCGATTCTGCCAGGTGTGAATATACCGATGCTACCCTGACCTCCGGTTGTGCCTGGAGGAAGGACACCACTTCCGGCAATTCAGCGAGCTCGAACCCCAGACGTTTCATTCCCGTTTCAATTTTTAAATGAATGGGATAGTCGGTGGTATTTTGCAGGATCAATTCCTTTACAAAGAGGTCCAGCTGATGCACAGAATAAATTGCGGGTTCCAACTTGTGCCGTATACAGTCCTCAAAACTTTCTTCCTCTGCATTCATCACAAGAATCGGCAGCTGTATTCCCTGCTCGCGAAGTTCGATCCCTTCATCGGCATAGGCTACGCCTAGATAATGTATTCCCTGAAGTTCAAGAAAACGCGCGAGTTTTTCCGCCCCGGAGCCATACGACTGTGCTTTCACCATCACCAGCAAACGTGTTTCAGGCGATAAAAGGCCTTTGTACACTATTAAGTTATTTCGAACGGCGGAGAGGTTGATCTCAAGAAACGTTTTGTGTTTTTTTAATCGAAACTGGAGGGCTCGGCGTTGCATGGCCGAATTTCTGGTGCCTTTTAAAAGAATGACCGCATTGGCAGGATCAACATTGATCGGATCTTCGGGTCCGACAATAAAGAATTGATCCGGTTCAAACCTGCGGATAACCTGTTCTGCATCATTCCTCAGGGCTATGTTGGCATCGTCAATACCGAGAATTACGATCCGTTTCCGATGGTTTGCAAGTTGCAACTGGTATTCAAGTGCGTAATGAAGTGCATCCGGATCCAGGTTGTATGTGTCGTTGATGACCGTACACCCTTTGATGCCGTCGAACGTCTCCAGCCGCATGGCAGGGCGTTCAAGTTCTTCAACCTTTTGCTCCAATAGAGTTCTGTCCTTACTGAACAGGCATGCTGCCTTGAACGCCATGCGGGCATTGGTGACACTGATGCGGTCTGTGAATGGAAGGTTCAAGGATTCGAAGTCCTTACCTGAGAGCATACTGACAAATTCGCCATGGATGTCGGAGAGTTGACTTTGACTTACTGGGATAGAGTCATTGACAAGAGTTTTTGTGCAATGTTCGAATAGTTTTAACTTCTCCGCGAGGTGTTGTTCTTTTGATTTAAAGTTTTCTTCGTGACTTCTTCCCAGTGATGTAAAGATGCCATGTGTCGGACGAATCATATACGCCAGGCGTTCCATTTCACCAGGTTCTGAGATACCGGCCTCGAAGATTCCCAAAGCGTGTTCCGAAGACATTTCCAGTAACGAAAGCGCAACGCCAAGCTGCGAATTGTAGGATTTGGGGCTTCGAATAATATGCAACTCAGGAGAAAGAAGGTGATTCAACCATTCCTTCACAGTTGTTTTTCCGGCTGACCCCGTTATGGCGATCACAGGATAAGAGAACTTTCTGCGATGAGCTGCAGCGATCTCCTGAAGGGCATGCAACACGTCACGTACTATGAAAAAAACGCTGTCAGAATAGCTCTCGGCGTGTGTTATGTCCTCCACCACAAAGGCGCGCACCCCTCGCTCATGTGCCTGAAGAATGAACTGATGCCCATCTCTGAAATTGCCTTTTAAGGCAAAAAATACCGTTTCGGAACCCTGATGGATGGACCGGGAATCTATGGCTACCCGAGCGATGCGATCGACGGCATGTGTATTACCGTTAACTGTTGCGCCTGTAATCGCGGCAAGTTCATCGTATGAGAGGTCCAGATTCACGAGTTGAAATGTTGACAGTTCGGAGTCCTGTGAAGTGCTACGTATGTGGTTGCGCGTGTTTGTGGTAACAGGATCGACATAAAGGTTGGTATTTTTCTACTGCTCCAACCAAAACCTGACCTGTTTCTGCGGCGGTTCGGTGGGAAAACTGTGCTAAGTTACCACAAGACAAACAGATGGCGTGAACTTTTGTCACATATTCT
>JBEGVI010000056.1:0-6664 GCA_041178485.1 Bacteroidota bacterium
AATAATACCAACAATCAAACCAGCCACCGTTGTGATCATTGCGGTCATGATTCCCGGTGCGATGATCTTAAGTTCCAGGGAGGATGCATTTTCTAAATCGATGAATACCACAACCATTCCGATTACCGTTCCAAGGAACCCAAGCATCGGTCCTGCGCCAGAGGCAGTAGCTAAAAATGAGATACGTTGTTCTAGTCTTAAAACTTCCAGTTTACCTGTATTTTCGATGGCACCGGTAATTGTTTCCATAGGCTTGCCCAAACGTTCAATTGCTTTTTCGAGGATACGTGCTGAAGGGCTTGTAGAACGTGCACAAATATCTTTTGCCTGATCTATTTTTCCTTCTTTCAGATACTCCTTGATCTTACTCATAAAATCTGCTTCAGCTTTACTTGCTCTGCGAATAGCAAGATAACGCTCAACGAAAATGAAAATCACATACCCAAACATCAGTACGAGGAGTAAATTCACCAGCCAACCAATCCCTGCATTTGAATCCTGTAGGATGTCCCAGATCGGAACTTCTTTCACTCCTGTCGAAGGTACTTCTGCCGGTGCTGTTTGTGTTTGGTTTGTTGTCGTGATCTGTAAAAGATGAAAAATGCTCATGTCTTTTGTTTTTAGTTAATAATCGTTAAGTCAACCATAAAAAGGAAGCGACGCCTCCCAAATAACCCAGAAGGGCAATAAAAGTTATATTTTTTAAATACCAACCGAAAGAAATTTTTTCCATACCCATGGCAACCACGCCTGCTGCCGAACCAATGATCAATATCGAACCGCCTGTTCCTGCGGCATAGGCAATGAAATGCCAGACATTTGCATCCATGGCATCGGGGAACATTCCAATGCTTGCAGCTACAAGAGGGACATTGTCAATGATTGCGGAACTCATCCCCAACAAGGTGACAAATACATTTTGTGAAATAGTTGCACTGACCATTTTTCCGAAATGATCTATGCTTCCCAAGGTCTCCAGTGCGGCCACTGTCATAAGGATGCCAAGGAAGAACAGGATGGAAGGCATCTCAATTTTGGACAACGCTTTTAAGGTAGGGCCTTTGCCTTCATGAAGATTGTCAGCCCGACCTGCCTGTGTAAAAGTAACCGCACGGTTTGAGAGAATTTCAGCAACAATAGCGAATACGGCAAGCGAAAACATCATACCGATGTAAGGTGGTAAATGAGTGAATACTTTGAAAACAGGAACAAAAATGATGAGCGCCAGTCCGAAGAACAACATTAAGGTTCCGGTTTTAGATTTAGTTTCTTCGGTTGAAACTGACTTCAATTCGCCTTTGAAAACAGGCAAGAAATAAGCAATTGCCAAAGGAATCAAAATATTGATCAGGGAAGGAACGAATAAAAGAGCCACCAGTTTTCCAGTAGATACTTTATTTGCCATCCACAGCATAGTAGTCGTAACGTCGCCAATCGGAGAACACGCACCACCAGCGTTTGCTGCAATCACAATGAAACTTGCAAACCAAAAGCGTTCTTTTTGTTCGTGAACCAGTTTTCTTAAAATCGTGATCAGTACGATCGTTGCAGTGAGATTATCAATGATTGCCGAGAGCAGGAATGCAATCACAGAAACAATACACAGAACAGAATATTTTCTGGAGGCCTTGATCCACCTTTTAAATACTTCAAATCCATGGAAGTGATCGATCATTTCCACGATTGCCATTGCTCCCATCAAGAAAATGAGAATTTCAGCAGTTTTCCCGAAATGATGCAAAAGTGTACTCTCCAACAACTGAAGACGTTGTTCATGAAAGCCAGGATGTATCTGAAAAAGGGACGTTTCCCCGTTAATGGGGTTTGCACCGTACCAATGCGTTAATCCATCTATTCCCAATGCGATGGCAGCCCACGACACAGTCATCATCAACAAAGCCGGGATCAATTTATCCACTTTCAACTGATGTTCAAGTGTGATAGCCGTATACCCAAGCAGAAAAGTGATGACAACCAGTAGTTCCATCTTAAATGAGTTGTTTTAATGCGATTTCAAATGCCGATTTCGCTATGCCTGTTTTACCCGGATTCATCTGGTGTGTCTTGTTAAGGGCCTCCCGGATAGTAGCACTAGTATCCGAAAAAATCCCTTCGTCTGACAATGTGTCCAAATCATTGCTCATCAGGTAAGCAAATACCCTTGCCATCCCGCAATTGGAAATAAAGTCCGGAATCACAGAAACAGAGTGGTCGGCTTTGTCAGCAATCGGGCCGAAAAAGATCTGAGGATCAGCGAACGGAACATTGGCTCCGGCAGAAATCACTTCTATGCCTCCTTCAATCATCTGACTTAATTGGTGTTCCGTAATCATTCGCGAAGCTGCACAAGGGATAAATACTTCTGCCCCGAGACTCCATATACGCTCGTTCATTTCGTTGTAAGAGATCAGATCCGGGTGAGCAAGTTCGTTGCCGTTTTTGGTTAGGAAGAGTGTTTTTATTTCATCAAAAGAAAATCCTTCCTCTTTGATCAATCCGCCAACTCTGTCAATGATTCCAATGACCTTGGCTCCGTGCTGCGCCAGATAATATGCTCCTGCTGAACCAACATTTCCCCAGCCTTGAACGATCACTTTTTTTCCTTCAACACTGCCACCCCAAAGGGCATAGTAATGCTTGACCGACTCTGCTACACCGTATCCGGTGATCATATCCGCTACCACGTATTTTCGATCTGTATCGGGTGAGAACATCGGGTCTTCGATTACTTTTAGAACACCTTGTCTGAGTTGTCCGATGCGGTTGATCTTCTGAGATTCTCTAGGTTGAAAATGCCCGTTAAAAACACCTTCTTGCGGATGCCACACTCCGCAATCTTCGGTGATTGGAATGACTTCGTGGATCTCGTCAACATTTAAGTCACCCCCCGTTCCGTAGTAATGCTTGAGCAGGGGAGATACGGCAGCAAACCAACGTCTTAATACGCCTTCTTTTCTTGGGTCTTTCGGATCAAAATTGATTCCGGATTTGGCACCGCCAATAGCCGGCCCTGCGACTGTGAACTTGACCTCCATGGTTTTGGCCAGTGATTCTACTTCGCGTTTGTCCAGTCCCTGACGCATGCGCGTTCCTCCACCCGCTGCACCGCCACGAAGTGAATTAATTACGACCCAGCCTTCTGCTTCCGTCTCTGAGTCTTTCCACTCAAAGACAATTTCCGGGCGCTTATTTTCAAATTTATCAAGTAATTCTTTCATCGGGACTTCCTATTCCAATATGCAAAGTTTATAGAATAAACGATTTCAAATTGGACTAATGAAGGAAGTTACTAAACGGGTTTTGTGTAAAAGTGTGTTAATGTCCGGGATCGTGAATTACACCCCCAACGGTATCGAATTTCGCCCCAGTAACACTTGAAAGAGCATTTGCCTTGTTTTGAAGCTTTAAGGCTCCGAGATAGGCGAAAATAATAGCTTCTTTATATTCTATAATTTCTTTGTTGGGAAGTTTGATTTCTCCCTTGTAGTAGGTTCTTAAGCGTTCGATAAGGAATTTATTATGGGCGCCGCCTCCGGTAATAAAAACACTGGAGGCACCCGAAAATTCTAGCTGTTTACCGATCTGAAAGGCGATATGTTCAACTACTGTTCTTAAATTGTTTTCGATGTCTTTATCGAATTTAATCAGAGGGTAAAACTGTTCATCCAGCCATTCTGTGCCAAGCGATTTTGGGATAGGGGATGTGTAGAATTCTAATGAGTTGAGTAAGTCTAACAAAAAGAAATTGAGCTCACCGTTTCTCGCGAGTTCGCCATTTCGGTCGAAATCAAGGCCCTTGTTGCTCGCAAGTCTATTCAATGGGAGATTCACCGGACAAATGTCAAAGGCGAGAATGTTCTGTTGTGGGTCTTTGAAACTGAGGTTAGCAAATCCGCCGAGATTGAGGAAGGCTTCCGCCTGGTCTGAGAATAATCCAAAATCACCAACCGGTACAAGGGGCGCACCCTGTCCTCCAGCATGAACATCGTGGTTTCTAAAATCATTGATCACCCGTAACTTTGTATCCATAGCCAGTACCGTTCCACTGCCAATTTGAAGTGAAAATCCATTGTGTGGCTGGTGTAGAATTGTTTGCCCATGACATGCAATGGCAGAGATTTCATTTCGATCAATTCGGTTCTTTTCTATAAAAGTGTTTACGCAGTTACCATAGAACACTCCCAAATCACGATCGAGTTTTGAGAGTGCACTCACCGAGGCATGAGGAGCACCTTCAATTCTGATTTTTAACTCATTGGGATACGGAATGGTTTCCGATTCATGAAGTATGAATGACTGGTTCGTTCCTTCAGTTAAAGAGAACGAAACAAGGGCAATGTCCAGACCGTCCAAAGATGTTCCCGACATCAAACCAATGATTTTTAATTGACTGTTCATTCAGACATGAAAAATAGAATTTATCACTTACATTTGCAACTGTACTGTAATCTAAAACCTTTCTATCATGATGAATTTTGAACTCACCGAAGAGCAAATTGCGGTAAAAGAAGCGGCGAGAGATTTTGCCCAAAATGTGTTAAAGCCAGGCGTAATCGAACGTGACAGGGATCAACGATTTCCTGCAGACGAGGTTAAGCAGCTTGCAGAACTAGGATTTATGGGCATGATGGTGGCTCCAGAATATGGAGGTTCCGGAATGGACACCCTCTCTTATGTACTTGCGATGGAAGAAATTTCGAAGGTGGATGCGTCAACATCGGTGTGTATGTCTGTGAACAATTCCCTTGTTTGCTGGGGATTGGAGAAATACGGTTCAGAGGAACAAAAACAAAAATTCCTCGTTCCGCTTGCGAAAGGTGAAAAGATCGGTGCTTTCTGTTTGTCCGAACCGGAAGCAGGTTCGGATGCTACGTCTCAAAGAACAACTGCAGTCGATCACGGAGATTACTATTTGTTGAATGGTACTAAAAACTGGATCACCAACGGTTCTTCAGCTTCAATCTACCTCGTTATCGCTCAAACGAATGTTGAAGCGGGACACCGTGGAATCAATGCGTTCATTGTTGAACGAGGAATGGAAGGGTTTGTGATTGGTGCGAAAGAAGATAAAATGGGAATCCGTGGAAGCGATACGCATACATTGTTGTTTAATGATGTGAAGGTTCCGAAAGAAAACCGAATTGGAGAGGATGGTTTTGGTTTTAAATTCGCCATGAAGGTGCTTTCCGGGGGGCGTATTGGTATTGCTGCTCAAGCGCTTGGTATTGCTGCCGGCGCGTTTGAACTTTCGACGGCGTATGCAAAGGAACGAAAGGCGTTTGGAAAAGAAATCTATAAGCATCAGGCAATTGCGTTCAAATTGGCGGATATGGCCACTGAGATCGAAGCTGCCCGAATGTTGGTATATAAATCAGCAATTGACAAAGACCAGGGTAAAAATTATGACCAGTCCAGCGCAATGGCGAAATTGTATGCGTCAAAGGTGGCAATGGAACAAACAGTAGAAGCTGTTCAAATTCATGGCGGATATGGATTTGTGAAAGAATACCACGTTGAGCGATTGATGCGCGATGCAAAAATTACGCAGATATACGAGGGGACAAGCGAAGTCCAGAAAATTGTCATTTCCAGAGGTGTTTTAAACGCCTAACATTGGATTGAATATTCGATTGATAAAAGGGGGAGAGATCTCCCTTTTTTTTATAATTCTGTTTGAAGTTTTTCCAGTCCGATCCCGCGCGAGCCTTTCAACAGGACCATTTTTCCTTGAACAGTGTGTTCCTGAAACCAGTTTTTGGCATCTTCGGTAGAATGAAATTGCCCTAAAAAAGAGGGGGATGCAATTTTTGAAAATAGCGGACCCACAGTATATCCCTGGATTCCCAATTGTGAACAAAGATCTGCAATTGATTGATGTTCATGGTGCGAAACGTCTCCTAATTCAAGCATGTCACCAATGATAAAGAGTTTAGCGTCGGTATCCGTAAGTGCAAAACTTTCAAGTGCACTTTTCATGCTGGTCGGATTGGCGTTGTAGCAATCAAGGATCAGCGTGTTTTTTTCTGTTTGAAAAACTTGCGAACGATTGTTTTCCGGAATGTACGTTTCAAGTGCTTCTTCAATTTTTACATAGGGCACTTTGAAAAGAATCCCAAATGTCGTTGCGGCCAGAAAATTATAGAAATTGTATTTTCCTACAAGGTGTGTTTTGATAACTCTTGAATGGTAGTCGTTTGTTTCGAATTCGAACGATACAAATGGATCAACAGCGACTAATTTACCGGTTATATCGCAGCCTTCTGTTCCATACGAAGTGATTTCGATGTCTTTAGGTAGGATTTGGCTAAGAATTTCGTCATCTGCGTTGTACACGATATGTCCGGAAATTCCTGAAACGGAATCGAAAAGTTCTTTTTTCGTTTTGAGTACGCCTTCGAACCCACCGAATCCTTCAAGATGCGCCTTTCCTATATTGGTGATAATTCCGTGAGTAGGGGAGGCGATCTCGCACAATTCAGCAATGTCACCGAATTTGTTCGCCCCCATTTCTATAATGGCGATTTCATGATGCTCAGTTAGTTCCAGAAGTGTTAATGGGACACCAATATGGTTGTTCAAATTGCCTCTGGTACACAGTACATTGAAGTGAGAACTCAACACTGAGTTCATCAGCTCTTTGGTACTCGTTTTTCCATTACTTCCG
>JBEGVI010000057.1:0-24010 GCA_041178485.1 Bacteroidota bacterium
GAGGCTGTAATAAAGAAATCCATGAAATAGTTCAATTGAGAACATACTTCAGAATGAGCAATTGATTTTTGATAATTCGCATCACCAAAACTACTATATGTTGGGGTACAATCAAGGCCACTTGAGTGATCATAAATTGTAACACCAAAATTGGTTGCCAGGACAATTTCAAATTCGAAACCAGGGTTGGATGCATTGTAGGTTGCAACGTCTGCGGGACCAAATAAATTGTCAGAATCAATAAGAATACTGTAACTTTTAGAGTTCGGTGAGATATTTCCCATTCGTAATCTGAACAGCCAGTTGCCGGAACCATCGTAGTAATGCATCGCAGGATCCAAACCACCCGTGGTGGACTCTACGAAATCTGTGAAGCCACAATTAGGGGCGTTTTCAATATCGGCTGATGGTTCGTTTCCTGCAGGGATTAGGGTGACATATGGTATCTCACTTTCCAAACGGTCATTGGATATAAATCCGTCTGAATTAGCGGAAACATATCCGTCGCTATTTGGATCCAAAACTGCACTGCCGGAGGAAGCCGGCACCACAATCATTCCTTTGGTTTGAGCGAAAGACTGGCTGGCACATACCAGCACAAAAAGTAGTCGTAGGATTTTTTTCATAAGATGTAATCTTGGCAATAAAGCGGGACGAAGTTAAAAAAATATTTTATTTCTGAATGGTAAAATAACCAACGGAAGGCTGTTGATAGCTGTGATTTGCATCAACGAAAGTGTTAGGTTATTTGTTGTTCCAATTGGTCATTGTAAGATTCAATCCAATGGTTGTAAAGCCTTTTACGAATTCCGTAGCTACCTGTATTCGTTCTTCTAAGGTTTGTTTTTCATCGGTACTCCATTCACCTAAAACATAGTCTACCTGTTGTCCCTTGTGAAAATCATTTCCGACTCCAAAACGCAAACGAGCATATTCCTGAGAGTTGAGCGAAGCTTGTATGTCTTTAAGACCATTGTGCCCGCCATCGCTGCCCTTGCCTTTCAATCGCAATTTACCAAATGGCAAGGCCAAGTCATCTGTAATCACAAATAAATGTTCTCTTGGAATCTTCTCTGCTTGCATCCAATAATTCACTGCCTTACCGGATAGATTCATAAACGTCGTGGGTTTGATTAAAAAAAGTGTTCGGCCTTTAAATTTAACTTCCGTCGTTTCCGCATGCTTTCCAATGGCGAATGCCCCCCCAAGTTCTTTTGCCAAAGCATCGACCACCTTGAAACCGATGTTATGTCTGGTTTCGGCATATTTCGCTCCGGGGTTTCCAAGTCCGACAATCAGGTATTTCATGTGACAAATATACTTAAAGGAGAATGGACTTATTCGTGTAATAGTGCATAGCGCTTGAGGTTTTTTCCTGTGTATTCTATACCAAATCGAATGCAGATACAAAAACAGGTCTGTCTTCATGGCTGGCATGTTTCGAA
This sequence comes from Bacteroidota bacterium, assembly GCA_041178485.1. Taxonomy (GTDB): domain Bacteria; phylum Bacteroidota; class Bacteroidia; order Flavobacteriales_D; family Crocinitomicaceae; genus M0103. The sequence goes on from JBEGVI010000057.1 coordinate 1,446, forward strand.
TGGCGTTCCATGACATCAACTGGATTCACTCCTACGAGTGTATGCAGGAGCCCCCACTTCAATTTAGTCTTGACTTCATTATAGAAAGAGTCTTTTTCGTCGATCCACCAAAGAATCAGGTTCTTGTTCTCGGCATGAAGAATTCCAGCAAATAACTCTTCGAGATCATTTGGGTTTTGGCTCGGTAAACACACGGCGTCCATTACAAGAAAACTGTGATTTTCAGGGCGAATAATTCGGTTCAACAAAGGAATAAATGGAATTATTTTAGTGAGGACTTTGCCATATTTTCCTGGCAACCTTACGATTTCCCAGGTGACATGAGTTGTCGCAGCCAAGGCAAGAATTTCTCCCGAATGATTTCTCAGAGTATAAAAAGGTCCTTTTTGAATATGGTTCTCATGATAAAAATTGTGTGAGCTGTAGGTGCTTCTCACAACAGGTGCGACATCTTCCCAGTTTTCGAGTTTTTGAATTCGGCTTGAACTTTTTGGACTATATCTGCTAAATGATTGCGTAGCAAGTGTTGCTACTTTTTCGAATCCAAACTGTTCCCCCATCCACTTGCTGCGCTCGTTTCTCGGTTCAATGTATGCATACATACGATTTACTTTTCCGAAAGTTTGAGTTGTTAGGACCTCATTAAAGAAGACAGCGATTTCTTTCTTGTAAATTGAGTTGCCTCCGATAACTTTTTTCCCTGATTTCCCAGACTGAACCGTGGAGGCAAATGCGAAATATCGGATGTACCATGTTGTTCCCCTGCGACAAAAAGTTAAGTTCCCCAGAACCCTTTCATTGCGCTCAACAGACAGAAACAAAGGATTGTCTGCTTCCAAAATTCGCTTTCGCGTATCAAGATGCCTGTATTGTGCCCCATTCGTGCCTAATGTGGTTTGCTCCAATAGAGTAATAATACCTTCCGTAGGTGTTTCCCTGACTTTGAAGAGCGAACTCAACATTAAAGAGCAGCTTTAACGATCGATTCTACATCTTCCGGAGTGATCGCCTGACGTTCGCCCATAGCAAGCCATCCGCGCTCTTCAAAGCGTGAGCGGATCTTCGAAGGAAGGTCATTCAATGCATCGGTGTAATTCGAAACATGTGTTTGGATTCCAAGCGACTGAAAAAATGCTTCTGTTCTGTGTATTGCTTCACGGGCACATTCTTCGTCTGTTCCCTGAAGATTCCAAACACGTTTGCCATACTGAGCGAGTTTTCCCTTTTTATTTTCGAATTGATTTTCATACAATCTCGGACCTATGATTGCCAGTGTACGTGCGTGATCGATTCCGAAGAATGCTGTGAGCTCGTGACCAATCATGTGGGTGGCCCAATCTGTAGGTACGCCACAGCGTAAATTGCCGTTCAGCGCATGAGTTGCACACCACATCAGGTTTGAGGCGAGTACATAATCTCCTGGAAATTGAATCACCTTTGGTCCGATCTCGATCAGCGTAGTGAGAATACCCTCGGCTTGCCTCTCCTGAAGCAAATTATCCGTTGGATAGGTTACATATTGTTCCAGTGTATGAACAAAAGCATCCACAATGCCATTGGCGATCTGACGTTCGGGCAAGGTAGCTACAACTGTAGGATCCAGAAATGAGAATTTTGGAAAGAACAATGGTCCTCCCATGGCACGTTTTTCGTGAAATTCCGAGCGACTCACTACGGCACCTGAATTTGCCTCAGATCCTGTTGCGGGAAGTGTAAGCACAGTACCAAAGGGCAGTGCTTTGTCAAAAACACATCCGTCCTTTCGAACCAAAACGTCCCATGGATCACCCTCATAAAAAAATGCTCCCGTCATATATTTGACTCCGTCGATTACTGAACCGCCACCTACAGCGAGAATAGCCTCTACTTTTTTCTCCCTGGCAAGTTTCACCCCTTTCATAAGAGTTAAATATTCCGGGTTGGCCTCAATTCCACCAAATTCTGTGAGGATAAATCCGTTCAGTTTTTCTCTGATCTTCTGAAGCAATCCGATTCGTTCAGCGCTGCTCCCACCGTAAGCAATGAGCACTCTTTTGTTGGGAGCGATTTCAGATAGAAGTACAGGAAGCCGATCGAGTTGGTCTTTGCCAAAAACGATTCGTGTTGGGTTGATTATTTCAAAATTTAACATGGTCCAAAAATAGGGAGAAGAGAATAAAGAAAAAAAGCAGAGTCATGTTTCGCTCTCGCTCTGTTTCTCACTCTGGTTTTTTGTACTCGAGGCCGGTCTTTAAATAGATAGGTTTCCCTTTAAGTTGCCAAAGTTATTCAAGAGCGAGAAACAGAATGAGATTGAAGAAAAAAACCAGAGGCCGGAACATCGCTCTCGCTCTGTTTCTCACTCTGGTTTTTTGTACCCGAGGCCGGAATCGAACCGGCACTCCCGAAAGAACAGGATTTTGAATCCAGCGCGTCTACCAGTTCCGCCACTCGGGCATTGGATTGTGCTTTTCGGTCGGCAAATATAAAAAATCCCTCATTAACTCAGAATTTCTATTGAACTTTAATTTCATTTTTGATGCCTGGAATATCTGCTTCAACAATTCAAAAATGAATACCTTCGTCGGGTAACTGAAAAATGAGGAAAATTCTTTTAAGAAATATCAAAGGACTTGTTCAGGCAAGTGAGTCAATCCCTCCCGTTTTGTCGGGAATGGAAATGAAGCACGTGCCGGTTATAGAAAATGCGTTTCTCGCTTTGGAAGAGGGTGAAGTGGTTGCCTACGGACCAATGGAAAATTTGGGTGCTATTGATGATTGGAGCAACTTGGAGGTGATTGATGCCGAGGGACGTTTCGTAATGCCTGCTTTTTGTGATTCGCATACACACACGGTTTTTGCCCGGACCAGAGAAGAGGAATTTGTAGATCGGATTCACGGGTTGACATACGAAGAGATTGCATTGAAGGGCGGAGGAATTCTTAATTCGGCCCGTCGACTGAATGAACTTTCTGAAGAGGAACTTTACATTTCTGCAAGTGAACGGATTTCTACTTTTATTTCTCTTGGCACAGGTGCACTTGAAATTAAATCAGGATACGGCTTGTCGGTCGATGCGGAATTGAAAATGCTTCGGGTGATCAATCGTTTGAAACATGAATCTCGCATCGCAATTAAAAGCACCTTCCTCGGTGCACATGCATTTCCGACTCAATATAAGCAGGATCAGGAAGGATATATTCGTTTGATCATTGAAGAAATGTTGCCAAGGATTGCCGAAGAGGGACTGGCAGATTACATTGATTGTTTCTGTGAACGGAATTATTTTTCGGTTGATCAGATGGAAAGGATTCTTACTGCAGGAAAAGAACATGGGTTGACACCAAAAGTGCATGTCAATCAATTTTCTGTGCTTGGTGGAATCCGAAAAGCAGTAGAGTTGGGTGCGCTGTCAGTGGATCATCTTGAGGAGCTTTCAGCTGATGATTTGGATGCCCTTAAAGGATCTCGATGCATTGCCACATTTCTCCCGGGTTGCTCTCATTTTCTGGGAATACCCTACGGCGATGCAAGAAGGGTCATCGATGAAGGATTACCTGTCGCGTTGGCAAGTGATTTCAATCCGGGTTCGGCCCCTTCCGGAAATTTGCAACAGGTTTGGTCGCTGGCCTGTATAAAGATGAAATTGACACCTGAAGAAGCTCTTAACGCGTTGACGGTCAACGCCGCCTATGCGATGGGGTTGTCTGAAACACACGGTAAAATTACATTGGGCAGAAAATCACCCATTATACTTACAAAACCTATTTCATCCCTGGCTTATATTCCCTATTCCTTCGGTGAATCTCATGTTGAACGAATTTTTATGTAGGCTGAAAGGATGAAGAGATTTCTATTTTTTCTTGTTCTATTGTTGGGAGAAAAGGGGTACACTCAAACAGCGGTTCGAGAGCACAGGTTGCTGTGGGAAATAACCGGAAACGGCCTTACAGGTAAAAGCTATCTTTTCGGTAGTTTGCATTCCAATGACAAACGGGTATTCAATTTTTCCGATTCAACATATTTAGCGCTTGTGAATTCGCAGGCCGTGGTTCTTGAAACTGATCTGTTTTCCCTCTTTCCTGAATGGGATACACGAACGGAAGAACCCGCAATATTTATAGACAATTCCGGAAAACCATATACCGGGAATGACCGTCCGACTAAAACTTTATACGGCGATGAAAATGGCATGCCTCAGTTTATGGATGCCTTTTTTCAGCAGTATTGCTACAATGCGGGTAAAAAATTCTATCAATTGGAAGATCCTTCAGATCAACTGAAAACCATGAAAAAATGGATTCAAAATGAGAAAGCAATTTTTTTCGTGGATCCTACCGAAGGTCAGGAGAAACTTATCGACTTTTATTTGAAAGGAGACATCACATCCCTTGATAAACTGATGCGCAGCAATCTTTCTTCAAGCGAAGGCATGTATGAGGAAATAATTGTGGCCCGAAATCAAAAGATGGTGCAAAAGCTGGATTCGATTATGCGTCTCTCCCCCTCTTTTTGTGCTGTTGGAGCCGGGCATCTGGCTGGTGAATTGGGCATGATTAATCTACTTCGCTTGAAGGGGTATCGACTGCGGCCGGTAGGTGCAACCTTTTCGGAGCCTTCCGTGGATGCGAAAAGAGTCGTGCGTTCGCCGGGAAATTTCAAATACTACCATGAACCCTCCCATCTTCTTGCTGTTTTTCCCGGTAAACCCTCAGAATCGATCACTTCAAATAAAAATGTAAGCTTGATGTACAGAGAGTTGGGTCAGGGCAACACCTATGCTGTCGAGATCTTTCCTTTGGATGAGTCAAATAGTATTCCGCTCCGAGAGCAGGCAGCTATTTTGATTGCCAGTCCGGATGAGTCGACGTTTGAATGCAAAACACTGGATGATGGCACGGAGATCTGCGAAGGAATTGGGGATACCTATCCGGAGGGATTCCATTGGATAAGGCTTATTCAAAGCGATACGCACCTTGTAGTGATGAAAGCGTATGGAGGCAATAAATTTATGAATTCCAACCGTCCGAAATCGTTTTTTGATAAAGTGGGTTTTGAATAGGTTTTCAGTTTATTTTAGGATACGACCGACGTATATATGCTATGGAAAAATTTACAGATAAAGTTGCTGCATATATTTTAGAACAAAAGTTTTCACTTAAGGATCTTGTTGTTGTGCTCCCTTCTGAAAGGGCGAAAAAATACTTGGCAGCGTCGCTCTATGACCTGTCTGGCAAGCCGCTTCTTGCGCCTTCAATGTGTACCATTGATCAATGGATCAGAACACTTAGCGACAGAGTGATCATTGACCGAACTCGTGTTCTCATTTCTTTGTATCAGATCTATCTTGCCGATGCGGACCCATCGGAAAACGTGGAATTTGATGAATTCATGAGTTGGGGGAATATTCTGTTGTCTGATTTTGATGAAATTGACAGATACAAAGTTTCACCTCAAGTTGTTTTTCGGAATCTTCAATCAATCCAGGAGTTGGAACAATGGTCATTTAACGCAGGTGAACTTTCTGCAGGACAGAAAAAGTTTCTTGAGTTCTGGGAAAAGTTACCGGGATATTATGCTGCCCTCAATGAAACTCTGGATAACAAAGGATGTTGTTATGCAGGCAGTGCATACAAATTTGTTTCAGATAATATCGATAGAGTCTTTCGCGGAAATAAGGACCGCGTGTTTGTTTTTGCGGGATTCAATGCTTTGTCCACCTCAGAGAAAGAAATTATCCGGCAATTGTATCGCATGGGCAGGGCTCACATATTAATGGATGCAGACACGTATTACCTCGATGACCCAAATCATGAAGCAGGCCGTTTTCTGAGGTCATTTAAGTCGTATCTGGGCGCTGAAGATTTGCCATTTGTTTCCTCCCATCTTGCTCAAGCCAACAAGGAGATTAAAATAATTGAATGTGCTCAGGAGACAGGTCAGGTAAAGGTCGCCGCAACGGTTCTTTCGGAAATGACCCAAGAGGAGCTGGACGAGACGCTGGTTTTGCTGGCAGATGAGGACCTTGTCGTGCCACTGGTCCGGAACTTACCTAAAAAAATTGTCAAAGCGAACATAACTCTTGGACTGCCCTTGAGAAATACTGCAGTTCGCACATGGATTGAGTTGATGTTTTCAATTCAGGAAAATAAAGGCCGGTTCAAAACGAATGCAGCATACATTTTCGACATACAAAGATTCTGGAACCATCCATTTACACTCTTGTACCTCACGGATCAGGATCGAAAGGAGTTGATCTACTGTGAGCAGGAACTGATTCGGAGGAACAGTATCTTCATAAATCCGGACAACCTGAAATTAAGCACCCACATTACTTCACTGATGCACCTTGTGTTTGAGCCATGGAATGGAGGCTGGAAAATGGCCGTGTCGAATTTCAGAAAGCTGAACACGCTCTTGTATTCCTGTTTCAGTGAGGAAGATGAATTGGAGAGAGCAGCAATCGAATCTTTTGATAAAGGGCTGATTGATTTTGAAAATTTACTGAACGAGGGAATCCCGGAAATAAACCTCAAAGGCTTCAAACAGCTCTTCTCTCAGCATTGGTCGCGTTTGTCTCTGGCGTATCATGGAAATCCGCTTACTGGCATTCAGATCATGGGGCTGCTCGAAACTCGGTTACTGGACTTTAAAAACATACTAGTGCTTGGTTTCAACGAAGGGTCCCTGCCCCCGGTGAATCCCATTCAGACGATGATTCCGATGGATTTGCGTGCACATCTTGATTTGCCTACGGTTCGGGAAAAACAAGGCCTTTTTGCACATCATTTTTACAGGCTGCTGCATAGATGCGAGAGAATGTGGATTACATATACCACCTCCAAGGAAAACGTGGGAAGCAATGAACAAAGCCGCTATCTTCTTCAGATGGAACTCGAATGGGCGCGATCAAACAGCGGTATCAGAATTGAACGGTCCCATTATTCCATACCCATGGCTCAGAATGCTGTCACCGGTCCAGTCAGTATTCAGAAAACAGATGAGATTATCCGGAGACTGGATGAATTTTTCAGAAAACCGGTTTCTGCTTCTGCATTGAATAAATTTATCACTTGCCCTCTGGATTTTTATTACCGGTATCTGCTTGAGTTCGGTGAGGAAGAATCTATAGAGGAAGGAGTGGAGAGCAATACATTTGGTACCATAATTCATTTTGCACTTGAGTCGTTGTACAAACCTTTCGCACGTCACGATGAGAAAGGGGAATTGAAAGCTGTTCAACCTGCGAACATCTTACCGCGGGACATTGATTTTATGCTGACAAAATTCAAAGAGTATATTTTCGAAGGTTTTCTGGAACATTTTGATCAAGATGTTTCAGCATTTCAGTCGGGACGAAATTTATTGAGTTTTGAAATGGCATGTGAGCTGACAGAGCGTATTCTCCGCAAAGAAAGAGCTTTTCTCGAACAACAAACGGAACCCGTGTTCATTGAGTTTATTGAGGCACATCTTGTTGGGGAGCTTGAAATCGAATTGGGAGGTGAAAAAAGAACGATCATGTTGCGTGGTTTTGTTGACCGGATCGATTCAATCGGAGGCAAATGGCGCATAATTGATTACAAGTCTGGGAAAGTGAAAAAGGAGGATGTCCAGTTAGGCGAATTAACTGCTGATTTGTCCCTTGTCAATTATTTTGCTTCAACCAAACATGCTATTCAGCTGGCCTTTTATACCTTTCTCTTTCGGCAAAAAACTGGTGTTTTACCTGAGAGTGCGTGCATTTATTCTCTGGTGAATCTCAATGAGGGATTGTTTGCATTTGAGGCTTCGGGAATGGATCAGGAACAACTAATGGACTTGTTTCCTCAATTTATTGAAGAATTACTCACAGCGATGTATCAGTCGGATGTGCCTTTCGAACATCAGGTTCTCGGCCTGAAAAGTTGGTGTCAGTATTGCGAATAAAAAAAACCTGAAAAGAATTTATTGGAAGTTAAATTTCTTTTCAGGCTTCTGCAAGGAATCAAACCAGTGTCGTGAAGCGTTCACGACATGACTATGACGACTTTAATTCTGCAAGGTTGCGTCAGAAGAAAAATTAAAGCACTTCAATCAATGCGGAATCTATTCAGCATGGCCGCCGCGCTGCCTTTGAGAACGGACACTATCTCGGGATTCAATATTTTGTCCAACTCCTCGCTTGGATTTTCTTTATATAGGCGCGCCATATGCAACAAGCAATCATGGAATGACTTATTGAGATCGCAGATAAGGTGATAAATTTTTTGGGCATTTTCGTTTTCTCTGTCTGGAATAATTTCTCGCCAGTTTAAAATCGTGCTTTGAAATTCCTTTAAAATTGTGTTCTCATCCCTTAGTTGCTCAATTTCTTTTGTTAACTTTTGTTCCCGATTTTCGCAATATTCAAGTTTTTCCCGAGCCTCATGCCAGGCACATAGGTATTCATCCGTATTCCATTGCTCGTCTTCTATCTCTACTTTCAAATCGTCTATTGTTTTATTGAGTATACGTACGGTATCCTCTAAACCCGAAATTTTTGATTTAAGCGTTAAGTTTTCTGCTTGAAGTTCAAGAATTATTTTTTCGTTTGGCATGGCAGTCATAGGTGCTCCGAAAATTAGATCAAAGTTCAGAAAGTAAAAAATGATTTAAAGATTGAATGACCACAATGGAAGCAATCAATCCTAAATAAGGCTATAAATCCGAAAAGAAATTCTAGAGGATCCCTAGGGATTAATACAACTCCATTTTCAGAGCGGTACGGTAATCCTTAATTTCTTCGCGGTTGATTTTGTGTTCAGCGTTTTTCAGAAGGTTAAGAAGATACAGCAGATTTTCCTTGTCTTCAATTTCCAGAGGATATTCGTTTCCTTCCTCGTCCTCCTCGTATTGTGCCTGAACATCGAATGAATTATTTTCTCCGAGATATTCATATGTCAAGCGCAATACTTTGGTCACAAGAGGGTCTTGTTCTTTCAGCGCAAATTCTCTCAATTCTTTAAGGTCATCAATTAGTTTGGATGCTTCCAAACCTTTCTTTTCAACCTTTGAGATAACCTCGTCTAATTTCTTGTTTGCTGCTGCACTTTTCATACGGAGAACTAATTTCGGGTACAAATGTAAACAACTTGTGCAAAAGACAATACGGTTTGACAATACAAATGATGGCAAAAGTGAATAAAAAAAGGAACTCCCTCAAGTTCTCTATGCAAATCGTATTTTTGTCTAAATGCTTGAACTTACGATCAAAGGTTTTGTAACTGGTTTTATTCTTGCCATAATGGTTGGCCCGGTCTTCTTTGTGCTTCTTGAAACGAGTATTCGCAAAGGAGTGCGCGCGGCATTGGCATTTGATCTGGGCGTTCTTTTAAGCGATCTGTTTTACATTCTCATTGCATATCTTTTTTACTCTGAAGTTTCGTCTGTCATAAGCGGAGACAAGAAGGACCTGATGAAGTTGATAGGAGGGGCACTTTTTTTAGTTTATGGATTTGTTTCCTTTTTTAAGCCACCCAAAAGGTCGAATGTGAGTGAGATCGACGATTCTATCAATGTTGCCAAAGATTATGTATTTCTTACGGTAAAGGGATTTTTATTGAATTTTGCCAATCCAATGGTGATTTTCTATTGGTTCAGTGTAATTACCCTTGGCGCCAAAAATTCTCCGAATGGCGATTCTGACTGGCTCTTGTTTTATTTTTTGATAATCCTTCTGGTAACTTTTTTCTCATTTGACGTATTGAAGATTTTCGGCGCTAAAATGTTGAGACCCCTCGTTACTGATCGCCTTTTGCGAACCTTGAATCAGTTTATAGGAATTGTGTTTGTAATCTTTGGTGTATTTCTGATTATTCAAGGAATAAGTGTCATTATTTAACATTTTAAAAGTGAATTATGTGCTTTAGTAAAATTCTATCAATGAGATATTTAGTGTGTTTTATTATAAGTTTTAATTCTGCTTATTATTTTTCTCAGGTAGTCAGTAAAGAGAATTTATCTGCACAAGAGACCCTCTTCTGGGATTTTAATCGAACGCAAATTCAGGCCACCGGATGCTACTATAAAGATGCTCTTGAAACCACAGATCAAAAACATGGAAAATGGGTTTATTTTGACAGATATGGCCAAATAGAGGAGGAGCGTAATTATTATAAGGACATGCTTCAAGGCAAGGTTACTCTTTTCTTTCCAAACAAAAAGATAAGGCAGGAAGGCTACTTTATTCTGGGTAAACAAGACAGCGTATACCGGGAATACTATGAAAATGGAAAATTATCATTGGAGGGATTCTACAGGTTAAATTCTCCAACCGGTCGCTGGACGTATTATTATCTGGATGGCCGACAAAAATCAGTTGAAGAACTCAAAGACGGGCAAAGTCATATCTGGTCCTTCTGGCTTCCGGATTCATTACATACGCAGACAATTGTTGAGGGCACGGGTGAAATGGCAACGTATCACACCAATGGGACCGTTAAAGAGTGGTATAATTTCAGGAATGGGCTGAAAGACGGTCCTTTTGAGGAGATCAGCGTGTACGGGTATACCACACTCAAAGGATTTTTTAAGGAAGGAGAAAAAGACAGTACATGGACGTACGCGTATTACACAGGAGACATTGAAAAGATCAGTAATTATAGAAATGGAAAACTTCACGGGGCGTATACCTATTACTACGACAACGGAAAAGTAAACGTGAGCGGTAGTTATTCGGAAGGCCAAAAGTCCGGAAAATGGTCCTGGTACACCAACAAAGGAACAACGGACATGGAAGGAGAGTTTCAGCAGGATCAGCAACACGGAGACTGGACGTATTATTATCCTACAGGAGAACTTTCCTACAAAGCTCATTTTGAGAAGGATAAAAAAACAGGACATTGGACCTATTTCTACAGGGATGGGAGTCGTTTTAAAGAAGGTGATTTCGCCAATGATCAAAAGGAGGGCACCTGGAGTACTTGGTATGAAAATGGGACTTTATTAATGTCTGGAGCCTATAAAGACGGGAAAGAGACCGGTGAATGGATCAATAACTGGGACAATGGCAAATTAAAAAACAAATCGTCCTTCAAGAATGGCGTGCTTGATGGGGAATGGATTTCTGCCTATTCGAACGGTAAAACCAAGTTGACGGGCACCTATGAAAATGGTTTTCAGACAGGTGAATGGATCGAGTATTTTGACAATGGGAAGCAAAAAGACATTGTAACCTACAAGGTATTCAAAGAAAAATCCAAAATAGATTACGGGATCATGAAAGACCGCGAAAGGCTGGAAAGCAAGAAAGATGGCCATGCTGTTTCATTTTCTTCGAAGGACTTTGGTAAAACTGAAGAAGGGGATTACAAAGAGGGATTGAAGGAGGGAGAATGGATTGCATATCACCCTGGGGGGAAAGTTCCTGCGGTAATATCGAATTATAAAAACGGGGAACTCGATGGTTCAATGAAACAGTTTGACCGCCGCGGTAAGCTTCTTCAGGAAATGGAATATAAGGACGGATTAAAACACGGGAAGTTTATCATCTACGATAAAAAGGGAGGGGTTCTCGTTGAGAAGACTTTTGAAAATGGTTTTGAGGTCATCAAAGGACAGGAAAATAAACCGGGAAGTTTTTCGCCCAGATAGATTTTTTCAGAAAAGAGCTTGCAGATTTGTCGTGAAGAGTTTTATGGCAATGGCGAGGAGGATAATTCCAAAAACTTTTTTGATGATCGCAATGCCTCCCTGCCCGAGCAAACGTTCAATTCGACGGGTAAGTTTCAGCACAGCAAATACAATAATTACGTTTATCAGAATAGCGAGAACAATGTTGATTTGCTGAAATTCAGCCTTCAGCGATACCAATGTGGTCATTGTTCCGGCTCCCGCAATAATTGGAAAAGCAAGGGGAACGATACTTGCAGTTTTGCCACTTACCTCGTCACGGAACACTTTTATACCGAGAATCATTTCCAGCGCCATAGCAAAAAGAATGAAGGCTCCGGCAACGGCAAAGGATTCGATGGTCACCCCAAACAAACGCAAAATGTTTTCTCCAAGAATTAAAAACCCGATCATGATAAACATAGAAACCACGCTTGCACGCATAGGGTGTATTTCTCCCGAAGTTTCCTGAATTTTGATGATGATCGGGATAGATCCAATGATATCAATGACGGCAAACAAAACAGTACCTGCTTTGAAGACTTCAACCCAACTGAATTCTGCGAAAAAAGGAATCATAACCACGATTGAATGAGTGTTTCTATAACCTCAGGATAATGCTGTTGCTCCAGACTTGAGATCTTATCTTTTAACGTTTCAATGGTTTCGCCGGGCTCAATGTCACATGAGAATTGTGCAATGAGCGCTCCCTCATCATACGCGGCATCGACGTAATGAATGGAAATCCCCGACTTTTTCTCCCGGTTCTCAAGCACTGCCTGATGCACAAAGTCACCGTACATGCCTTTTCCGCCGTATTTGGGAAGCAGTGAAGGATGAATATTGACTATTTTTTTTGCGAATTGCACTGAAAAAAGTTCAGGAATGAGTCGGAGATAGCCCGCGAGGACAATAAAATCTGAATTGTAGGAACGACAAATCGTGCGAAGCCAGTCAGCGTCTGAAGCCTGTTGATTGGAAATGACCTCGACAGGAACGTTTAATTCGTAGCTTTTCTGAATTACACCTGCATTTGGATTATTCGTAAGAACAAAACCGGTTTCAATCAACGGATGCGCATGAAAGTAACGAATCAAATTTGCAGCATTCGTCCCTGTTCCGGAAGCAAAAATGGCCAGTCTCCACTTTTTCATGCTGCGAAGGTACTAGTTATTGGGTACAAAATAATAAGGCGCCAACCTTTTGAGTCTGAATGTGCATGTGTGAATTAAGTCACTAAATAATTTTGATATTTAAACCAATGTTTTTTTCTTTGCACCCTGTTTAACATTTAAAACAAAAGAAATGTCTGATATTAAATCAAAAGTAATCTCCATCATCGTTGATAAACTCGGTGTAGATGAGAATGAAGTAACGGATAATGCATCTTTCACGAATGATTTGGGTGCTGATTCATTGGATACAGTAGAATTGATTATGGAGTTCGAAAAAGAATTCAACATTGCAATTCCGGATGATCAGGCAGAAAACATCCAGACTGTTGGCGACGCCATCTCTTACATTGAGAAGCACGCGAACTAATCAGTAAGTTTCGTACTTTAGAGCAAAGCATTTCTTTATGGAATTAAAGCGAGTTGTTGTAACGGGCATGGGTGCTCTTACCCCGATCGGAAATACTCTCGAAGAGTATTGGAAAGGTCTAATAAGTGGGAAAAGTGGTGCTGCACCAATAAAACAATTCGATGCATCTTTGTTCAAAACACAGTTTGCGTGTGAGGTAAAGGATTTTGATCCGGAACAATTTATCGACAAGAAAGAAGCGCGTAAACTTGATCAATTTTCGCAGTACGCCATGGTTTCCGCTTCGGAAGCTATGGCGGATTCTGCACTTTTGGAGTCCAATCCGGATGTAGACCGCATTGGTGTAATTTGGGGCTCCGGAATAGGTGGGCTCAAAACATTTCAGGACGAAGCTCAAAATTTCTTTGAAGGAGATGGAACACCACGTTTCAACCCTTTCTTTATTCCTAAAATGATTGCGGACATCGCTGCAGGTCATATTTCAATCAAGTTTGGCCTCCGCGGACCGAACTATGTGACTGTTTCAGCATGCGCATCCTCAACCAACGCCATCATCGACGCATTCAACTTGATTCGCTTGGGTAAAGCCGACGCCATCGTCACCGGAGGTTCAGAGGCGGCAGTAAACGAGATGGGAATGGGTGGATTCAATGCGTTGAAGGCTCTTTCCACGCGCAACGATTCCCCTGAGACTGCTTCTCGGCCTTTCGACGTTGACCGCGATGGGTTTGTGCTTGGAGAAGGTGGAGGTGCACTTATTCTTGAGGAATACGAACACGCCATTCGAAGAGGAGCGAAAATTTATGCTGAAGTAATCGGTGGAGGAATGTCGGGAGATGCCTATCACATGACAGCCCCACACCCTGACGGTTTGGGCGCAAGAAATACCATGATTGCTGCTCTTAAGGACGCAGGAATTGATCCTTCAGAAGTAGACTATGTAAATGTTCATGGGACTTCTACACCCTTGGGCGATGTTGCTGAAGTAAAGGCTATTCAGCAAGTATTTGGCGAACACGCCTACAATCTGAACATAAGTTCAACAAAATCCATGACCGGGCATTTATTGGGAGCAGCAGGTGCTATCGAGGCTATTGCGTGTGTTCTTGCCGTAACTCATGACATTGTACCTCCGACCATCAATCATTTTACAGATGATCCGGAATTGGATAACAAATTGAATTTCACATTCAACAAAGCACAGAACCGCACAGTAAACGTGGCACTTTCAAACACCTTTGGTTTTGGCGGTCACAATACGAGTGTGATCGTGAAAAAATTCAAAGGTTAATTCTTCTGAAACTTTCTTTTTTTAAAAAAAGTTCTGCCGAACAGCGTGAGTTGCGGGCGTTTATCGAGGCGAGGTTTGGATATCGGCCCCGTGAGCTTTCTTATTTTGAAAGAGCAGTAACGCATCGGTCACTGAATCATTCTGAAAGAGATATTTCAAACGAACGCCTCGAGTTCTTGGGGGATGCCATACTGGATGCTGTTATCGCGGAATACCTTTACCAGAGATTTCCTGAAGAGGATGAAGGTTACCTTACCAAGATACGTTCTAAGGTGGTAAGCAGAACTACACTGGGAGAGATTGCTCAGTCGCTGGAAGTGAGTTCAGTGTTACGCTATCAAAAAGGCAGAGCCATCAATTTGTCAACGATAGAAGGAAATGCCTTTGAGGCACTGGTCGGAGCAATTTATTTGGACGGTGGGTTCCTCGCAGTGAAACACAGCATTCACGAACATATATTTAAAAAATATATTGACCTTAACCGTATTCTTGAAGAGGAAATTGATTTCAAGTCGAGACTTTTTATCTGGTGTCAAAAGAAACGCCTCAAACTTACATTTGATACCGTAGCAGAAGAAAATTTAGGATCAAGCTGGAACTACACCATGCGTGTTCTGATCAATGGAACCGCCTATGGAATGGGCTCGGGAACATCAAAGAAAAAGGCCGAACAATCCGCTTCAAAACAGACCCTGGAATTAATGGGAGAAATTTGAAATACATCTTTGTTGAATTCTTATAAATAATGATTAAATTAAGGTAACCTAACCTTAATTCATGAGCACAGTAGAAATTGGCCGACTTGGAGAAGAACTGGCAGAAAAATTCCTCAATTCAAAGGGAATTCTCATCACTGCACGAAATGTTCGTTTCAAGAAATTTGAAATTGATTTGATTTCGGAAACCCCCGAAGAAGTAATCGCAATTGAGGTAAAACTGAGACATACCCGAAAACTTGGCGAACCTTGGAAGGCAGTTACCCGAACCAAACAGCGCCAGATTATATCTGTAGCAGATCACTTTCAAAAGCAGCGAAATTCAATAAAAAATGTTCGTTTTGACATCATTTCGATCATTCACAATGAATTCGAAACCCGGATTGAGCACATCGAGCATGCCTTCACTCCTTGATGACATTTAAATAACGTATCTTTGTTGGGTAATTCTGCTCGTGATGAACACAAACAAAAATGGAGGCAAAAGGCAGGTTAGCCGTACCTCAAAAGAAAAAGGAATCAAGACTCCTGCGAAATCTTCTCGTTCGGAAGCTCAGAAAAATCCGGGGGAAAAGAAAACTGTATCTGCCAGAGATAAGCGCAAATACATTGATTTTAAAGAAAAGGTCAAAAAAGGCGATCCTTTACCATCTTTTAATGAAGAGGAGATCCGCTTGAATAAATACCTTTCAAATGCCGGTGTATGTTCCAGGCGTGAAGCTGATGTACTCATTCAAACAGGTGTAGTCAGTGTAAATGGAAAGATCGTCACGGAACTTGGGTTGAAGATCAGGCCCGAGGATGTAGTACAATATGACGGAGAAACGATAAATGCCGAAACCAAAAGGTATGTTCTTTTAAATAAACCAAAAGGATTCATAACAACCATGGACGATCCTTTTGGTAGAAAAACTGTAATGACTCTGGTTAAAAAGGCATGTCGGGAGCGTGTGTATCCGGTAGGTCGTTTGGACAGAGAAACCACAGGACTGTTATTATTTACCAATGATGGAGATTTAGCCAAAAAGTTAACGCATCCCAGGTACCAGGCGACAAAAATTTATCATGTTGAATTAAACAAACCAGTACCTTCCGAAGACTTAGCGAAATTACTTAAAGGGGTGGATCTGGAGGATGGGCGCACGCATGTAGACGTTGCAGAATACGTAAAAGAGGGAAATGCGAGGGAAATCGGCATTGAATTGCATTCCGGAAAAAACAGAATTGTCCGTCGTTTGTTTGAATCCCTGGGGTATGAGGTGGTGAAACTGGATCGTGTGCAGTTTGCCGGACTCACAAAAAAGGATTTGCCAAGAGGCATGTTTCGTCACCTCACTTCAAAAGAAGTTGCATTCTTAAAGATGTCCTCATGAAAGTAGTTTCAGTGCTTGTATTATGTTTGCTGCTCGTAGCATGTTCGGAGGAGAAAAGCATGTCTACTCATCCCTACTACGCATATTTTTATCCTTACGACACGATTCCGAAAATTTATTTATTCAGAGATGTAGCTCATGGAATGGATGAGCAATATCATCGGATTTACGGATTGAAGGATTCGTATGGGGAGCATATCGTTGTGGAAATTTATGCCGCAGATGGCAGAATTATTGAGGCGCTCAATTACAACCTGGATTCGTTGGATGTGATGGACCATATGGTGGTGGATAGAAATCAAAAAAAAACCAAGGCTGATGTCTTCAGCAACCGACTCATTCCTGAAAGCAAAGGCAAGGAAGCCTATTTTGCCTCTCGTTGTCCCGGTTTTTTGGACTCCACACTCATCTTGAAAGAAGTGAAACGAAAAGTAATCAATGGCGAAATAAAAATAAGCGTGCTTGATGAATCGATTCAGGCAGTTCGCATGGATGATCAGATTAAACTCACCAATTTCAACCCATTTACAAAAAAAGAGAATTCAATAGAGGGAAAAGCGGTCAATTATTTTGCTAAAGGATATGGCCTGGTAGAATGGTATACACCCAACAAAAAAGTGCATTACAGGCTTGAAAAGGTCATGGAGCAACAGGAGTGGATCAAAATTATTTCCCGATGAATCGGTGCTTGATTTTAGGGATCGTACTCGCCTTCCTTTTTCCGGAGGTCGCCTTGTGTCAGTCCCGAAAAAAGAGAAAACCAAAAGTTTCATTTTCGAAGGGGACGTTTTATGCGTATTACGGATATAACAGGTCGTGGTATGGTAAAAGCACCCTTGATTTAACAGGGTCTGGCTACCAAATTCAATTAAAAGGTTTTCGTGCTCAGGACGATCCGTTTGGATTTGACCCTGCTCAACAGTTGAACCCCTTACAAGTTACGGAAGGACAATATTCTGTTCGGGCCGGGTACTATTTTTTAAATCATTATTCATTATCCATAGGCTACGATAAGTTGAAATATGTCATGCGCGACAATCAGGAGGCATTTCTCAATGGCCAGGTCAATCCGGGCATTGATCCGGTCAACCAATGGAGTGGAAATTATACCAATGAGACAGTTATTTTAAATGCCAATTCATTCTTTTACAGCAACTCCGGTTTAAACAATATTCACATAGATTTTTCGAGGACAGATAACTGGTTAGCTGCAGGAAGCAACCAGCAAATTGTTTTTTCAACTGTCGAAGGGTTAGGAATTGGGGGACTTGTTTCAGACAATTCGTTCCTTTTTGGCGGTATTCAGCAATCCAAGCTTCAATCGTTTTCGGGAATTTCGTTATCTGGACACGTAGGAATTCGCCTTGAATTTTTCAAGCATGTGTTCATTCAATCAAATGTCAGCGGCGGATTCATGTCGCAGACGAGTGTGCGCACGCGATCTTCTGAACCTAATGCATTTGCTGGTCAACGATTTGGATTTCTACAATTTGACACAAACGTTGGCTTTCTGCTCTATATTCGGCCTACGAACAATTGCAACACTTGTCCTACTTGGAAATAGGGGTTTATTTTCCGGATAATTTAAAATCGATTTTGTAATAGAAAATGGGTAGAAACCCTAATTGTGTTTTTTCCGAAATTGGCTGATAATTCGGAGAATTCACAACTGCCGGATCCAGGGATGGTGCATAGGCAAGGCTTAACAGATTCCGCGTATTGAGAATGTTTACCAGGTCCAGGCCAAATTCATGCGTCACCTTGTTTGCATTCATTCTCCAGCTGATCTTCAAATCCATTCTGAAATAGTCTTTAAACTGCAGTTCATTGAAAAGTGAGTCTCTGAAAATGATTTCCTTCAGGGAGTCTGTTTGAACAACATCCACGAGTCCATATCGCTTGCCACCGGCTGCTGTAACTTTTGTTCCGATTCCGATGACGTGTTTTTCATTCAATTTGAATTCTTTTCCTGCAAGGAAATTCACTACATAAGCTCCGTTGTAGGAAGTGTTTCGCCAAACGTTGTCGCTGCCGGCATATTTAGAATCATAGAGTGTACCTGAGAAGAGAAAGAAGAAAGACTTATCAAAATACTTCTGAACGGTTAATTCGATACCGTAATTGATGCCTAATCCCGTATTCTGCAAAGAGTCAGCAAAGATTCTCGCAAAACCGCTTCCCATGTTGATCATTGAGAAAGAGGACGGAACAATTGTTACCGGAACATTGTACAGGTATTGATAATAGGCTTCTGTACGGATGTTGAATCCTTTGTTGAATGCTTTTTCGTAGCCAATTCCACTGTGCACACTGCGCATGAAATCCATTTTTCCGTTATACCGGACTTCTTTGCCATTCGAATTGTAGCGATGGTAGTAATAGGTATAAAGTGGTTGCGTCTGACTGTGCATTCCTGCTCCGGCGAAGACAGCCTGGCCGTTTCCAAAACGGTATTTCCAGCCCAAGCGTGGTTCTGCTGGGCTGACAGCAAGTGTTAGCGCATGGAAGATGTGGCTGTGAATGCCTGCTGTTAGATCCATGTTTTCAGTAATACGCCATTTCCATTGTATAAATGGCTGAACCATGCCGGCTGTTCCTGCGTAATTCCAGCGTTTTACAAAGGACCCTGGAAGAGTTATGTTTGAAAGCGCACTGTCGAGAAAGTTGACCTGCATAAGATCGGCATATACACCGAATTTAAGGAGGTGCTGTTTACTGATTTTATGGTTAATGGAAGTGTAGTTGGAATACTTGGCAATACCGAATTTATAACCCATTAAGGGATAAATATCATTTACCTGTATTGAGGTGTCACCATTTTGAATATCCAGCGAACGAACGAGGTACTCATGCCGAGAATGTTGTTCTTCGAAGGATGCCGCGAATGTAGATGCCAGAAATGTTTTTTCATTGAGTGACTTTTTATAATTCAAACCGGCAACGCCCATAGAAGTCCCAAAATACTGGTCTCTATCGCCTTCCCCATAAAATTCGCTTGAATATTCTGTTTGTTCTGAGATTTTTATTGCAATCTCACTTTTTCCTCCGATTCCAAATAAAGACAGAAAACCTCCTTTTTTAAGTCGCCAGTTAAATTTAAAGGCAGCATCGCCGTACACCGGAATGGCGTCGGTACCGATTTGAATTCCAAGTGTTTGAAAGATAGATAAGGTGGAGTAACGTCCCATGACCATGTAACTGGCCGTATTTTTCTTGCTCAATGGACCTTCAGCCAAAAATTCCGTTCCAAACAAGCCGAATTGACCGGTAAATTCATGTGTCTTGTCATTGCCGTTGCGAAGTTTAAGGTCAAAAATACCCGAAGTGCTGTTTCCGAATTCAGCAGGAAATGCGCTCATGAAAAAATCTGAGTTGCCAAGCATCTTGTTGTTCAAGACAGAAACGGGGCCTCCCGTACTTCCTGCAATGGCAAAATGAGAGGGGTTTGGAATGTCTATACCTTCCACTTTGTACACTACCCCTAAAGGAGAATTGCCTCGAATAACAATGTCGTTACGAGAGTCGTCGGCTCCCTGAACTCCGGCAAAATTGGAAGCCATTCTGGCGGGATCCATCCGAGAACCTGGATAACGATTGGTCTCTTCAACACTGAATTGCTGTGCCGAGATCAAGGCCATCTCGTTGATTACTTCGCCTTTTTTTCTGGCCGTGACTTTGATTTCTTGTTTTTCAATTATTCGTTCGTTCATGGGAATATTCACGACACATTCTTTTCCGGAGGTAACCTCGATGGTTAAGCTCTTTACGTCGTAGGTCGCCAATTTGATTTCCAGCTGATGTTTTCCTACGGGGACATCATTGATTTCAAATCTTCCTTCTTCATCGGAAATAGCGCGGTATCTTTTCAGGCTGTCCCCTGTGAATACCTCCGCCTTGGCACCGTAGAGCGGAAAATTAGTTTCGCTGTCAAAAATCTTCCCGCGCACAATTTGTGTGGACTGTGCAAATGTGAAATTCAGCAAGAAGAGAAAAAGAGCAAGTAGTATTTTTTTCATAGGGTTAATTTGGGATTATAGAAGAGATTAATTCGTTGCTTTCGTATATTCTTCTTCAGTCCAGTCTTTTTTGAAAACTTCCTTAAAAACGAACATGTTCAAAACATTAAAGTGAAGATTTCGAACATTGGAGTAGACAATTTGAATATCACCTGCATACCACAACGGAATTATCGGTGGATCCTGCATGAGTATTCGTTCAGCTTTAGCATAATTTTCCAATGCTTCTGGTTTCCGGTCACTGTTTTTGGCGGCCTCGAAGAAATGATCAAAGAGGGAATTTTGATATCTCGATTGGTTTATTTTACTTCTTTCAGAAGGATTGGCCGGCACTAGTTTTCCATAAAAATTGGCCAGAAAAGTTTCAGGATTGGCGTAGTCCCCGTACCACGCGCTCCTGAATATATGCCCATTCCCGGTTTCACCATCCGACTCCTTTTGTTCGAATGTTGAACCGTCTATATTTACATTGATATTGAGGTTCTGGTAGATTTGTTGAGCAAATTCATCGGCTACAGCTGAGTGCTTCTCATCAATGTTGAAGCGTAAATTAATTGAACCAAAACCCTTTCCGCCGGGAAATCCTGCTTCCGCGAGTAATTTTCTTGCTTTTTCAGGATCGTACGTGTAACAGACCTCCTTGACAGATTCAAAATTGTATCCCTTGAACATAGCATAAATCGGAGGGATTATGCCATAATATCCCAACTGATGGTATTGATTTCGAAGTACTTCACGGCCTAATTTTTCTCTGTCGATAGCGTAGTTAAATGCCTGGCGAACCCTCGGATCTTTAAACCGTGGATCCGACATGTTGAAGAAATAATACTGTGTAGAAAGTAAAGGGTTATCGTACATGACCAGAACGGGTGGTTTTGAATTGAAATCCTGAATGCGACCCTCAAGCATTTTAGCAATGCGACTTGTAGGCAAACCCAGAATCAAGTCAGTCATTCCCGATTCAAACATGTCTAATTGTTCGAGTTTTCTATTCTGAAAATAGAAAACAAGGCTGTCGAGATAAGGCAAAGCGTTGCCATTTTTATCTTTGCTGTAGTAATCTTCGTTTTTAAGAAGAATCAATGATTTAGGTTCTCCCTGTTTTATTTCTTGAAAACAGAAAGGACCCGTACCGATTGGCTTGTCTGGCTTTCCGGTTTTCAGCACTTTTTCGGAACCAATTGCAGCGCAGACATTGGCCAGTTTGTTCAGAAAGTTTTCATCTTTTGAAGTTAATTTAAGGGAAATGGTTTTGTCGGTACAGGTTATCCCTTTAATAGTTTTCGTTTTACCCTGCAGAAAATCATCAGCACCAAGTAAAACATCTTTGAATATGAAGTTGTAGGCGTGTGGAACGCTACCGTCCTGATTTTTGGTGCAAATGCGTTCAAAAGTGTATTCGATATCTCTGACTGACATTCGTCTGTCTTCATCACTCAATACATCATTCGAGTGAAACAAAACGTCCTGACGAATGAAAAATGTGTAGGTAAGTCCATCGTCACTCACCTTCCAGGATTTGGCCAGTTGAGGTTGAGGCTCAAGTGTCTTTGGATCAAGTGA
Source organism: Bacteroidota bacterium (assembly GCA_041178485.1). Taxonomy (GTDB): domain Bacteria; phylum Bacteroidota; class Bacteroidia; order Flavobacteriales_D; family Crocinitomicaceae; genus M0103. Next base: position 23,557 of record JBEGVI010000057.1, read on the forward strand.
AACCAGACCCTCCATAATCTGAGAAACTACAGAAGCGGAGAAATAGTCACTGATTTCTTTCGGATCTAGAGTGGTGGGCTCGTTGTCAAGCGCCAGTCTCAATCCTCCTCCGGCATGTTCAAATTGTTTTTTGTTTCCCTTCCCACAAGAGAAAGCAATGAACAAGACGAGGCTAATTATGAATGTAAATCTCATCGATTTATGATAGTTAGGTTGTACAAATATGCTAAATTTCCCGCTTTCTGTCTCAGAAACCGAATTAAGTTTCTACGCTCGAGTGTTCAAAAAACGGTATTTCTATTCATTGGAATAAAAACTTCAAGAAAATTGATGAATGGACTTTGTTCGAATTGAAATTTCTTGTAATATTGTGATCGAATTGCAAAATATACTGAAACTGACTCTTGTACACTTACGTTTCATGAAAATAGTTTTAACTGCGTTTATTTGTTTT
>JBEGVI010000058.1:0-14989 GCA_041178485.1 Bacteroidota bacterium
TACTCGGCTTTACACGTACCGGAAAAGATGGAAAATTCACCCTTACAGGGTTTCCGGTGGATACTTTCTCTATGGTCATCGCCCACCCCAGATACGACGACAAAACCGTGTATATTTTCGGAAGTAAAGAAGAAAAGGAGATTGACATTCAGAATGTTAAAATGCCTGTACAATCCAAAGAGCTGAAAGAAGTTCTCATTTACGCGAACAAAAATCCAATTTACTACAAAGGCGATACTCTGGTGTATGTGGCGGATTCTTTCAAGGTAGAGGAAGGGGCTGTAGTTGAAGATCTGCTTAAGAAACTTCCCGGACTTAAGATCGACAAAGACGGGAAAATTACGTCTCAAGGTCAGGAGATCAAAAAAGTACTGGTGGACGGGGATGAGTTCTTCGGTTCCGATCCGACTGTTGCAACCAAAAACCTTGGGGCGGATGGAATTGAGACTGTACAGATCTACGAGAAAACCGACAATGAAACCATTGGAGGATCAGACGAAAAAATTCGGGTACTCGATCTTAAACTCAAGGAAGAGGCCAAGAAAGGATATTTTGGTCGGGTATCGGCAGCCTCTGACCTGGCAGTTACACCGCTCGACAACTACTATGGCAGCAGGCCTTTTTATGAGGGTGAGCTGTTGTTCAATAAGTTCAATTCGAAACAAAAGATCTCTGTGTTTGCTCTCGGTTCCAACACTCCGAGGTCAAATTTTGGAAGAGGTGACCTGAACAAATTCGGTTTGTCAAACGAAAGAGGGGCGAACAGGAATTTTTGGGAAGCGGACAATAATAACAACTCAGGAGGTATTCCTCAGACCTTGAAAGCTGGAATCTATTACTCCGACAAATTCGGTGAAAAAAAGAATACCGAACTCTTATTCAATTATTCTTATTACAACGACCGCCTGGATGCACGCTCTTCGAGTAAGTCTCAGTTCTTCCTTCCGGACACTACCTATTTTACAAGTGACTCCACAAGAGAATACAGTGAGAATGAATCGCATAAGTTCAATGTACAGATCCAAAGTCAGCTGGACTCATTGACACTTTTGGAAATTAAACCGTCGATCAGTATCGAGCAGGGATTGAGCAACACCTCCCGAATTAACAGTTTCACGGGCGAAACAGGAATTGAGTCCCTTTTGACCGATATTGGCAACACGAATAACTCTCGCGGACTATCGACCAATTCCACCATGCGTGTCTACAGAAAATTCAAAAAGAAACGCAGGGAACTTGAAGTACGTTACGATCTGATCACCGCTTCGAACAAAAACGATGGCTTTCTCTTAACTACTTCTGACTACAAAACATATTCAGATACGGTTGATCAGAGCAAAGTCAATAACAACAATTCACAAAGTCATTATGGCACTTTCAGTTACTTTGAACCACTGTCCAAAAAATGGAAAGTGAATGTAAATTACCTGTATGAATTTGGAATGTCAGATCAACTGAAAGAAACCTATGACAAAGTCAATGGCCAATATACTGGTTTGAATTCTGATTTTTCCAACAACTTCGAGAATACAAGGGTTCAGAACAGGGCAGGCACAGAGTTGATCTACGAAACAGGGAAACATTACCTGATGGGAGGAATGTTCTTCAGGAATATTCGCATTGACAACCACAACCTCATCTCGGATTCAATCATTAATCAGGATATCAACAACTACCTTCCTAAATTCAAGTACGAATACAAACCGTCCATGAGCAAGCGGTTCAGCTTGAATTACAATACGAGTTCACAGCAACCACAAATCTCAGATCTTCAACCGGTGCGAGACAACTCTAACCCGAACAGAATTCAGATAGGAAACCCTGACCTGAAACCGAATTATGTGCACACCGTCATGGTGAACTTTAATACCTGGAATGCACTTTCCGGAAAATACATCTGGTCGGGAGGTTCATTCAACCTTACGCAAAACGCCTTCAGCACGGAAACGTTCTTCGATTCATACGGGCAAACAATTTCAAGAACGATCAATGTGGATGGAAACATGAATGCCAGCATCTGGGCAGGCGGTGGGTACCCCATCCTTGACAGAAAGATTGATTTCCAGCCTTCGTTGACTGCTTCATTCAATCGATTCAAGAGTTATGTAGGCGGTCAGGAGAATATCACAGACAATTACGCCATTACTCCTGAGTTCGATATCGACTTTGAATGGGATTCACTCGAGATCAATTTGAAATCAAGTTATTCTTACAACAATCCAATCAGTTCACTGAGTTCCGTATCCAACACACCTTTCAGTATCCGCAAATTGTCCCTTGGTCTGAATTGGAAATTTCCCAACGGTGTAAGTGTTAAAGTCGATGGAGACTATACCCAGAATGACCAACCGGGCAGAGGCTTTTACGATACGGAATTCTTCATTTTCAATGCAGAGATCAGCAAGAAATTCTTGAGAACACAGAATCTTGTTGCATCACTGATAGGAAACGATATCCTGAATCAGAACATCAATGCACAACGTGTGGTGAATGGCAATGGCGTCACAGACTACCGTACTACGATCATTTCAAGATATTTCCTTTTAAAGGTGACATACCGTTTCAATAACCGCAAAACTAAAGAAGATGATTTCAAAGGTTGGCACTAGTCTGTGCATCGCAATGCTCATTCTGACCTTCGGTTCAAATGCGCAGATGAATTCAGGAAGAATTGTTTTTGAACGAAAAACAAATCTGAAAAAGCGTTTCGGAGACAATCCGCGTATGAAGAATTTCATCACGGAAGAGAACAAATACCGGATTGAAAACTTTGAGTTGCTGTTCAACGATTCGATGTGTGTATTTAAACCGCTCCCTGAAGATGAGGCATCCACTCAGCAAGGATTCATGAAGTTCTTGACCAACAAGAACACCGTATATCAAAACATCAAGACACGTGAGAAATTCATCATCATGGACCTTTGGGGCAACAACGCCTACATTCGCGACACGATGGACTTGCGCACATGGAAGATCACCGAAAGCACCCGAAACATCAGCGGATATACCTGCCGCAAAGCGATTTGGGCTATGAATGATTCTACAAGAATCTATGCATGGTTTTCAGCAGATATTGTTCCCTCCATAGGTCCGGAAGGATTTCAGGGACTGCCCGGAGCAATTCTCGGTATGGCTACCGAAGACGGTGGTGTAATCTATTTCGCGAAAGAGGTTAAACCGATGGACCCGCCTATGAGCACCCTCAAATATGAGGATAAAGGAAAGGAAATTTACAACGAGGAACAGTTGAAGAAAATGCTCATGGAACGAATGAGTCAATGGGTGAAACCCAAAGATCTCGAAGCAATGTTCGCCTGGTTGTAATTATACGGTTTCCGCAACGACCTCTTTCACCTCAGGAAGGTGTGATTTCAGAAGATTTTCAATGCCGCCCTTCAATGTGGCCGTAGAAGAAGGACAGCCCGCACACGAACCGCGCATGGCAACAGTCACCGTTCCATTATCGTAGCCAAGAAACTCGATGGCACCGCCGTCGTTTTCTACGGCAGGGCGGACGTATTCATCCAATAAATTGCGAATGGCATCATCAAATTCAGAGGGAGTGTATACCTTCTGTTCACCTGTCACTTCCGAGGCTGGTTTTGGAGCAGGCATCTGTATCAGAACATCCTTCCCTGACGCAATCCAATCCTTTACGAATTCGCGAAGTTCCATCGTTATAAAATCCCAGGGAACGTTGTCTGTTTTGGTGATCGTGACAAAATTAGCAGCGATAAATACATTCTTTACGAAAGGAAAATGCAGCAATTCTTCCGCCATCGGTGAATATCCCTTTGCTTCCGAAGAAGTTGAAAATTCAACTGAATCCCCCGTAATAAGTAAATACTTATTGGCAACAAATTTCATTGTCGACGGATTGGGAGTCATTTCAGCATACACTGTAACCGGAACGTTCATTTTGTAAGTTTTTATCAGATGTAAAAGTACTTAAAGTTCCAAGAATGCCATTTAAAATGAATTTTGTTTCCCTATTCCGTTAGACTATCTTTGTGCCATGAAGTCTGCGAAAAGGATATTTTCTCTTGTTCTAGCGCTCTTTACCCTGATTGGATCGGCGGGCATTCCCGTTTTTATTCACCAGTGTAAAGAGGACGGTGTGTTCAGGTCCTTTTTGGTCAAGCAATCTATGCATTGCGAAATGGAAAAGATCGATGATCTTCCCCCGTGCTGCGCGCAGAAAACTGACAACACCAAACATACTGCAGCAGATTCACATTGTTGTGATGAACGAACCGATTTTTTTAAGGTTAAGTTCGAGAGTAAGCCCGGCGGTTCTGTTGATTTAATACAAGTTTGTCAAATTGCAACCTTTGAAAATTTCCCCACACCCGGAAAAGCGGAATTTCCATATGAACAGAAAGAGACGGGATGGATCAACCGTCCTCCTCCGAAACCTTCGGGGAAAGAACTATTAATTCTAAAACAGGTTTTTCGCATCTAGATCTCGAATGACTCCGAGTTATTCACCTAAAGATCTATGTGTACATGAAAAATTTATTATCGGGTTTCTTTTTACTCTTCGCCACTGTCTGTTTTGCACAACTGAAAGGAGTGGTTGTAGGAGCAAATGAAGGAAACAACAAGCCCATTTACGGAGCAAAAATTAAACTTTTAAGAAACGGTTCTTCTACTTCTACGAATGAAGACGGAACCTTCGAGCTGGTACTTCCAAAAGACTTGCCTGACACCCTTATTGTCAAGGCGTTTGGTTACCATACCGATACGATACCGGTCAGCAAGGAAGATCGGTTCATTGCCATGCAAATTATACTTTATTCAGAAAAGCTCCTCCCTGAAGTGGTGGTCGGTATGCGCAGGCAAACGCATTCTGTTTCACGCATGAAAACACTCCATGTGGAAGAGTTGACCTCAGGAGAATTGCGTAAAGCTGCTTGTTGCAATTTGTCAGAGTCCTTTGAGACCAACGCATCAGTAGATGTGAACATTACTGATGCAGTTTCCGGAGCAAAGAAAATTCAAATGATGGGACTCGATGGCGTGTATACCCAGATTCAATTTGAAAACATACCGTATTTGAGGGGGTTAGAAAGCTCGTTCGGACTGAATTCCATTTCCGGAACGTGGATCGAGTCGATTCAGATCACCAAAGGAACCGGAAATGTTGTGAATGGCTATGAATCTATGGCGGGGCTCATCAATGTTGAGCTTAAAAAACCGGCAGAGATGGAGCGTTTTTATGCCAATGTGTATGGAAACATCTTTGGTCGCGCAGAAGTGAATCTGAATTCAGGACGAATCATAAATGATCGCTGGAGTACCGGATGGCTGGCTCATGCTTCCGGTGTTTTTACTGAAATGGACCGGAACGGTGACAAATTCCGCGATCTTCCTATGGGCCAGGCTGCAGCATTCCTCAACCGATGGGCCTTTCAAGGAAAAAAAATGGAATCTCAATTCGGAATAAACACCTACATCGATCAAAAATATGGAGGTCAGGTTACTCAGGCAGTGACAGATCAAAGCGTGCGCTATGCGGTGAATATCGACTCCAGACACATAGATGCGTTTGCAAAAACGGGCTTTTTCATGAAAAAGCCTTACAACTCCATCGGTGTGGTCTACAATTTCAAATATCACAATGTGAATGCTTTGTTTGGTCAGCGCAATTTTGAAGGGGAGGAAAAAAGAGGATACATCAATGCCATATTTGACGGAATCATCGGCACCACTGACCACAAGATTAAACTGGGTGTGAGCGGCGTTTATACCGGCATCACCCAACACCTTCAAGATTCGCTGAGTTCAGACCGCATAGAGCTTGTACCGGGAGTCTTTACGGAATACACCTTTACAGGTATGCGCTTTACAGCTGTCGCAGGGGCGCGGGCGGATTACCATAATCTCTTTGGGTTTCAAGCCTCTCCAAGACTTCATGCAAAATACATACTCACTGAGCATACGGATCTTCGTTTTACAGCCGGAAAGGGATGGCGCGTGCCTAACTATATTATCGACAACATTTCATTGCTGGCAACTTCGGCTCCATGGGTCCTGCTCGATGAGTTGAAACCGGAGATCTCCTGGAACATCGGCGGCTCGATCGTACATGAATTCACCATGTTGAATCGCAAAGTAAATGTTTCAATGGATTTCTATCATACCCTTTTTGAAAATCAGTTAATCGTTGACAGGGACCTCTATTTTATACGTTTTAACAACCAACAAGGCAATTCTTATTCGAATAGTTTTCAAACCGAGGCAAGTTTCAAACCCACCAAAACACTCGAATTGCGTTTTGCCTACAAATTCCTTGATGTTAAAGCGGAATATGCCAGCGCAATGCGGGAACAAGTCATGATTCCAAGGCACCGAGGATTTTTCAATGCAGGTTATCTCAGCAGAAATAAACGGTGGGAATACGACCTTACAGTATCTGTATTTGGAAAATCCCGCTTGCCCGGTGTCTCCTCAACAGATGGTGTTTCGTATACCGAGATCTACCCCATCGTAAATACGCAAATCACTCACGTGTACAAGAAATGGGACTTTTACCTCGGGGTGGAAAACCTGACCAATTTCAGACAGTCCAATCCCATCATAGATGCCGCCAATCCGTTTGGCAGCACATTTGATGCTACACAGATTTGGGGTCCTGTAATGGGAACAATGGTCTACACTGGATTTCGCTATGCCCTGAAAAGAGAGAAGAAGAAAAATAACTAATTTTAAACATCATGAAAAATACATTAACTCTTTTACTGATTCTTCTAACTGTGAATCTTTCGTTTTCACAAGAAAAGAAATCAAAATTTCAAACTGTAATCATCCAAACTTCGGCCGAATGCGGAGACTGTAAAGAGCGGATTGAAAACGGATTAAATTATACGAAGGGAGTGTCATTCGCTGAACTTGATTTGGATACCAAAAAAGTTACCGTGAAGTACAACGTAACTAAATTAACACTCGAACAAGTTCGATCTAAAATAAATTCGATCGGGTATGATGCAGACAGCAGCAAGGCAGATCCTGAAGCCGTAAAAAAATTACCCTTGTGTTGTCAGCCTGGCGGAATGAAAAAGCAGCAAGAGAATCAATAGTGTTTTTTCGTACCTTGTGCGACTAAACATACACCATGAAAAACATTCTCTGTGTTGTTCTGCTGATTTTCAGTAGCTATGCCTCATCACAAATTACAGTAACAGGCGGATTATCAGCTCAACAACTGGCTGAAATTCTTTCGGGATCAAACATCAACATTTCGAATGCAGTAATCACCGGACCCGCCTCCGGGTATGGTTCGTTTGTCTCCGGAGGAACATTTGCGTTCCCATCCGGTGTTATCCTTTCCAATGGATTAATTACAAATGCTTCGGGCCCGAATAACGATCCAAACACGAGTGACAACCTTGGTGGAGCAGGAACGCAGCAAATGACCGACCTAGGTGGGGCGGCTTCATCAGACGTGGTAACCCTCGAGTTTGATTTCGTAGTGCAGTCTGCATCTGTATCTTTTCAATACATTTTTGCTTCAGAAGAATACCCGGAATTTGCACCTCCGAATCAGCCTTCTTTCAATGATGTATTTGCATTTTACATCAGCGGACCAGGCATTACAGGAGAGGAAAACATAGCACTCATTCCCGGAACACCGAATCCTGTGAGCATTGACAATGTGAATGCTGTTACAAATGCACAATACTATATCGACAATATCAATGGTTCCGAAATTCAGTTTGACGGCTACACTACAGATCTTACCGCTGTTAGAACAGGATTGACTCCATGCCAGACGTACCACCTAAAACTGGTTATTGCAGACATTCAAACGGCAAACAGAAACTCAGCAGTTTTTCTGAAAGAAAACAGTTTTGTTCAGGAGAATGTACTGGGTGCAGAGACTCAAACTATCAATGCAGACGGTGTTGCTTTGGAAGGATGCGTGCGAGGAAGTTTTGCTTTCCAATATGGGGAGACAAGCACCCAAGACCGAACAATCAATTTTACCATAGGCGGTTCAGCCGTGAATGGCGTAGATTATGCATTTTTAGATAATTACATCACGATACCGGCCGGCGAAACATCCGGCACTGTATACATAGATGCATTTTCAGATGGATTGACAGAAGGACCTGAAACGATCGAATTAATATACACCAGTGGTGTGTGTGGAGGGCTGGATACAGTTCTGCTAACAATCAATGACTCCCAACCCATAAACTTCACTTTAAGCGAAACAAACCTTTCCTGTTTCGGTGATAACAGCGGTGAAATCCTGGTTGATGCAACGGGAGGCTTCCCTCCATATACATACTACGTGACCTATCCTGACGGGAATTTAGTGACCACCACCTCCAATCCCATTACCGGTCTGCCCGCCGGACAATATTCCGTGCAGGTTCATGATACATACGGCTGTAAAGCTGAGGCACTTGTCGTGGGTGGACAATTCAACGCTGGGGTAACCTTTCTGCCCGATGGAAGCGGTGTAACATATGAAGCGCCTCTGGAAATTACCGGTTTCAATCCCGGACAAACCATTGCGTCAGTCGACCAGATTCAACAGATTTGTTTAACCATGGAACACTCCTATCTGGGAGATCTTTGGATTAGAGTAGAATCGCCCTCGGGTGCAACTGTAGTTCTGAAACAACAAAATGGTGGCGGTTCCTGTGATTTAGGTGAACCCATCGCGACTGGTCCGGTTGACGGTCAGGGAAGTTCGGATACAACACCGGGTGTAGGGTATGAGTATTGTTTCAATGCCAATCCTACCTACGGGACAATGGTCAATGAGTCAAATTCATTTACGAGAAATTACACTGATGCCGTGGGCAATTCCTATACGGATACATACTTACCGGCAGGATCTTACACCTCTTCAGGTAATTTTTCCGCACTGGTTGGTTCGCCTATGAACGGTACATGGAAAGTATTAGTGACAGATCAGTTCGGGCAGGATAACGGATATATTTTTAACTGGTACATCAGCTTAATCGGAGACCTGCCGGACACAACAGTGGTCTTAACCCAGCCTAATGAAATGACCGTTACCGGATTGGCTACGAATGCAACGTGTGGTTCATCGAATGGTTCCGTGAATGTGAGTGTGTTGAATGGCATTGCGCCGGTAACTTTTAGTTGGTCCAACGGCGCAACTACAGAGGATCTTACAAATGTGGGTGCCGGTCAATATATTTTGACAGCAACGGATGCCAATGGATGTTCTGCCTCTGCTACTTTTCTTGTGAACAACACAGGAAGTTTAGCACTCACAGAAACTGTGACAAACGCAACATGTTTTGGAGGAGCAAACGGAGCAATCAGCGTGGTGCCCAGCGGAGGAACACAGCCTTACAGCTTAAGTTGGTCAAATGGACAGACAGGTGCCGACATTTCCGGATTGGCCGCCGGGAATTACACGGTAACGTTGTCCGATGGGAATGGATGTCAATATTCTGAAATCATTACGGTAGGACAAAATGCGGCCATCGTACCTACACTGGTTTCATCTTCGGACGAACTTTGTAACACAAACAATGGCTCGATAGATATTTCTGTTTCAGGTGGAAACGGCTCTTATGCATATTCATGGTCGAACGGAAGTTCTGCTCAGGACCTTTCAGACCTAAATGGAGGCAGCTATTCAGTCCAGGTCACGGACGGCCTCGGGTGCACCGGTTCCGGAACATTCTCAATTGTCAACAACCTCACCGGATGTAGCAATTATTGTTACTTGTCTGCATCTTCAGACTTGATCACATCTTCGCAATGCGGCGCAGCGAACGGAACTATAAACATTTCTGTGCTTAACGCTGCTCTGCCTTATTCACTGACATGGAGCAATGGTTCAACGACCGAAGATCAATCCGGGTTACTCCCCGGTGCATACACCGTTTCAATCACGGATGTCAATAATTGTAGTTACTCAGCTACCTACACTGTAGACAACAATTCGGGCAATTTATCATTCGGACAAACAGGAATTCAGAATGAATCGTGTGGAAATTCCAATGGTTCCCTGAACATATCTGTAAGCGGCGGAACTGGACCGTACTCGTATGCATGGTCAAATGGTGCGAGCTCGGAAGATTTGTCTGGGCTTTCGGCGGGCTCCTACACTGTGAGTGTGACGGATGCATTGGGATGCCAGATCAGTTCAACCTATTCCATTCAAAATGGTTCAGGTGCTTTGAACGTCTCTGGACAATCGTCCTCTGCAATCTGTTCAAGTGCAAATGGTTCTATTGTTCAAACGGTTGTGAATTCAAATGGTCCAGTTGTTTTTGCATGGAATAACGGCGCAACCACACAAAATGTGAGTGGGCTTTTACCGGGAACTTATTCTTGTACCATCTCAGATGCTTCAGGATGTCAGATCATCAACGCCTACACTGTAGGTCAATTAAATGGAGACATCAGTGTTTCAGGTGTTCTGGTAACCAATGAATCATGCGGAAATGCGAACGGAGCCATTAACATTACTGCAACGGGAAATAATTTGAGTTACCTCTGGTCAAATGGTCAAACCTCGGAGGACCTCACAGGAATTTCTGCTGGAAATTATTCGTGCACTATCTCTAATGCACAAGGCTGTTCTGTGAGTACAGGAACGATCGCTGTTATAAATAACTCAGGTGGGATGGTTGTGAGTAACCAAGCGATTGTCCCCGCTACCTGTAGTCAGTCCAATGGTTCCATCAATGTTTCCGTATTTGGTGGACAATCTCCTTACAATTATTCCTGGTCAAATGGTGCTTCGACAGAAGACATTAGCGGATTAAATGCGGGCATTTATACCCTTCAGGTTTCTGATGCCAACGGCTGTTCCCTGGCTTATTCTGTGGCCATTCAAAATACACCCGGATCGCTGAGCATCACTAATGCTGTATTAGCTCAACCCACATGCAGTCCTTTAAATCCCGTTGGATCGATTGATATTTCCGTAAGTGGTGAAACGGCCCCTTACTCCTATGTTTGGTCGAATGGTCAGACCACTCAGGATGTGACAACATTGACTCCAGGCACATACCAAGTGATCGTTGGATCCTCTAACGGCTGTTCGACCAGCGCAACTTACACGATACAATCCAATGGTACTACCCTTTCAATTACAGGAATTGCAGTGAACAACGACATTTGTCAGTCCTCATCGGGGGGCATCAACTTGAGCCTTGATTCGGACGCTGGCCCGTATGCTTATTCATGGTCCAACGGAGAGCAATCGGAAGATCTGACAAATGTATCCGCTGGTGTATACCAAGTAACTGTTACCAATACCTTCGGATGTTCGTTAACTGAATCCGTTCAAGTTTTGAATGATGCCGGTACGCTTTCGGTCAGCGCGAGTATCCTTGATGAAACCTGCGGTGCATCCAATGGCAGCATCGATCTTACAGTTTCCGGCGGTACACAACCCGTTTCTTATGGTTGGAACAATGGAAATACCAGCCAGGATCTGACAAACATTTCTGCCGGACAATACTCTGTCAGCGTTGTGGATCTCTACGGGTGCAGAGTAGATTGGGCAGGAGCGGTGGTGAACCTTACCAACGGTCTGACGCTAGATGTTGTCTCGGTGACTTCGGACAACTGTTCCAATCAACTTGGAGCAATTGACATTGCAGTAACATCCGGCGGACCGGTCGTTTTTTCATGGAGCAACGGTTCTACGAATGAGGATCTTAACGGAATTGCTGGGGGCAATTACACAGTAACCGTGACAGATGACCAAGGCTGTTCCCTGACACAAACCATCAATGTCCCGAATCAAACGGGTACACTGGGAATTTCCTTTACCAATATTTCCAATGAAACCTGCAGCACTGGTCAAGGGTTCATCGACATCGAAGTGAGCGGTGCAGGGCCGTTTACTTATGTATGGTCTGACGGAACCACTGCACAGGACCTAATTAATGTTGGTGCCGGAATTTATTCCGTCCAAATTGCCGATGCATCCGGTTGTGTGCTCCTACAATCTTTTACCGTTGGAAACGACAATATCTCCCAGACGACTGTTGCCTCACTGGTAACCGATGCTTTTTGTACTTCATCCAATGGTGCTGTTGATATTACGGTCTCTGCCGGTATTTCACCATTCACGTTTGGTTGGTCAAATGGTCAAACAACAGAAGACTTGACGGATATTCCTTCAGGAAACTATTCAGTGACTGTTACGGATGGTGTAGGATGTCAATCAACTGAAAACGTATTTGTGGGCAGCCAGAATTCAGGACTTGGCTTCACAGGATTGAACATTAACAATGCCTTTTGTGGTCAGAATAACGGAGATGTAACATTCTTTACTGGAGGTACGGCGGACAACTATTATCTGGATGGGGTAGATCTCGGAACGTGGCAAGCGAATAATCTTTCGGCAGGAACCTACACAGTAGCCATTTCGGACAATTTCGGATGTTATGCCGACTCGATAATTACAATTGGAAACAATGCCTTTTTCAATCTGAATGCCACGGTTACAGATGCCGCCTGTGCACAAAACAACGGGGCTGTGAACCTGAGTGTTACCGGAGGTGGAGGTGGTGCTACCTATACCTACCTTTGGTCGAATGGGGCAACGACGCAGGATCTTTCAAACGTTCCTTCGGGCACCTACACCGTAACTGTCACAGGAACAGGTGGCGGAGGCGGAGGTGGTGGAGGACAACCTTGCGTGGACGAATTGACGGTTACAGTGGGTGATAACGTGGACTTTGTCGTTTCAGGAACAACCTCATCTGATTATTGCGGACAAGGAACCGGAGGAATCGATCAGACCATTGAATCCGGATCTGGGCTTATTTTCTTGTGGTCTAATGGAGCAACAACAGAGGATATTTCCGGACTCGTATTTGGCACCTACACCTGCTCGGTTAGTTTCCCTGGCGGATGTACTCAGGAGTATTCCTACACTGTTTCAAATCAGTCGAACGGAGGTTTGATCAGCGGGAATGTTTCAGACGAAAACTGTTTGAATAGCGCCGGTGCTGTGGATGTTACTGTTACCGGTGGGTCAGGAACCTATTCCTATGCGTGGTCGGATGGTTCAACAAGTGAAGATATAAACGGACTGAATCAAGGAACGTACACCGTTACGGTGACAGACGACACCGATGGGTGTGTATTCGCTCAGGAATTTACGGTAAATAACCTGAATACACTGACTTCAGCGAATGGGGTTGTTACTTATGCTACCTGTTCCACTTGTCTGAATGGAGCAATCAACGTAACCATTTCCGGAACATCGTCATCTTATACGTACAATTGGAGTAACGGAGCTACCACTCAGGATATAAGTGGACTGAATCCCGGATCGTATTCAGTGACGATTACCTCAGCAGAAGGCTGCGAAATCATATTGAACTTTACAATATTGAATTCAGCTACCATTGATGAGGTTGCTGCAAATTCTCTGGAAATGAGTGTTCATCCGAATCCTGCAACAGATGAGTTTACTGTACACCTAACTCTTCCAGACGGGCTGGTAACGAATCTGGAACTAACTGATGCGGTAGGAAAAATCATATTAAGCCAGACTGTTTCAGAAAGTACAGAAGTGCTCGTTCATTCCAAAGGTCTGGCCGAGGGAATCTATCTATTGCGCTGTACAGATGGGAAAGTGGTGAAAATGGAACGTATAGTCATTTCGCAAGGAAAGTAGACCAACCCCCTTTGATAAAGGATAATTAACTGCCCATGCCTCGTCGAACATTAGTTTTTTACTAATTTTGCACGACTAAAATCAATTATTCAATACGATGTCTTATTTGTTCACATCAGAGTCCGTTTCAGAAGGACACCCGGATAAAGTATCAGATCAAATCTCAGATGCTTTGATCGATCATTTTATGGCTTTCGATCCAACCTCCAAAGTTGCATGCGAAACCCTCGTTACTACTGGACAGGTAGTATTGGCCGGTGAAATTAAAACCAACACGTATCTGGACGTTCAAACTATTGCCCGTGAAACGATTAAAAAGATCGGTTACACGAAATCAGAGTATATGTTTGATGCAAATTCTTGCGGAATTTTTTCAGCTTTACACGAACAGTCTTCGGATATTAATCAGGGAGTAGACAGGAAAAACCCTGAGGAGCAAGGTGCTGGAGATCAAGGCATGATGTTCGGGTATGCCACCAGAGAGACTGAAAATTACATGCCATTGGCGCTGGATCTGGCCCATAAGATCTTACAAGAACTGTCACACATTCGAAACAATGAGCCATCTGTGATTCCGTACCTCCGCCCTGATGCTAAATCTCAGGTTACCATTGAGTATTCGGATGACAACGTTCCTCAACGCATAGATACAATTGTTGTCTCTACACAACATGACGATTTTGATTCAGAAGATTCGATGCTTGCAAAAATAAAGGAAGACATTGTCAACATTGTTATTCCTCGCGTAAAAGCCAAACTAAGTCCCGAACTTCAGCGCTTATTTACCGATGACATCACCTATCACATCAATCCTACCGGTAAGTTTGTTATCGGAGGTCCCCACGGTGATACAGGCTTAACGGGAAGAAAGATCATCGTGGATACCTATGGCGGAAAAGGAGCTCACGGAGGAGGAGCATTTTCAGGAAAAGATCCTTCCAAGGTGGATCGCTCTGCAGCGTATGCGACACGTCACATCGCCAAAAATATGGTTGCAGCAGGCTTGTGCGATGAAGTACTAGTCCAGGTTTCCTATGCGATAGGCGTGGCTAAACCGTGTGGTTTATTCATCAATACGTACGGTACTGCTAAAGTAAACATGACAGATGGTGAAATCGCTCGCAAGATCGAGGAGATATTCGACATGCGTCCTTACTTCATAGAGCAAAGATTAAAGTTACGGAACCCAATGTATTCTGAAACTGCTGCTTACGGCCACATGGGTCGTAAAAATGAAACGGTTACCAAAACGTTCACAGCACCTGATGGAACTGTAAAAGTGATGGACGTTGAATTGTTTACCTGGGAAAAATTGGATTACGTTCCACAGGTGAAGTCAGCCTTCGGCAT
>JBEGVI010000059.1:0-26091 GCA_041178485.1 Bacteroidota bacterium
ATTTGCCTGTCTTTCTCACTGAATATTCCAATAGAACCAATGTAAGGTGTTCGCCCGAGAAGCACGAATTCCTCTACTGACATAAATGGAACAGGCGGGTAGGTTGAACCGACAAAGGCAAAGAACTTGGACTTGTCTTCAGAAGAGAGGGCAGTTGTTTCGACGTTGTTAAAGAATATGGCTCCGCTGCGGGCACGAAGGGTTCCACACAACGTTTTTAGCAAGGTGGACTTTCCGGATCCATTTTTCCCGATAAGTGCTGTTATGCCTTGATCCAGATACAGCTCGCGGATGTGAACCAGGGTGTGTCTGTAGCCAATTTCAAGAGATTTCAACTGAATCATGACCAGCGTTTAAGGATGAGGTACAGAACTACAGGGGCGCCGATCAGCGTTGTGAAGGCGTTCAGGGGAAGTAAAAAATAAGGTTCCATCCAATGAATGACAAGGTCGGTAAGGACCAAAAATAAAGCCCCTAGAAGAGCGCATCCCACCAATAATTTTGAGTGTGAAGCTGATTTGAATAAGAGTTTAACAAGATTTGGAACAGCGAGGCCAACAAAAGCAATCGGACCACAAAAAGCGGTAACGGTACCGGCCAGGACGGATGTTAAAATTACTGCAGTGGTTCTGAAGCGCACCATTCGGATTCCTAACAAGGCTGCATGTTCCTCCCCTAAAAGAAGTGCATTCAGAGGTTTGACCATAAAGACACATGCCAGAAGTGACGGAAGTACTACTCCCATCATGAGAGGAATTTGATCAAACGTAGTGTTTGAAAGTGAACCCATTGTCCAGAGCGTGTAGGATCTTAATTCTTGAGCGGCGGCAGTAGCTTCAAGTGCTGTAATCATGGCTCCGGCAACACTTCCAAGCATTAAACCCGCCAGCAGCAGGGATACCTGAGATCGTATCCATCTGGCAAATCCAAGGATAATCAGACCAAAAACCAACGATCCTCCAAACGCAAGAACGATATTTCCTGGATCACTTTTAAAAAAATGAAATCCGGACATGGCACCCAATGCTACGAACAGGCTCGATCCACTGCTTATTCCCAAAACATAGGGCCCGGCCAATGGATTGTTGAACATGGTTTGCATGAGCAACCCGCAAATGGATAAGGCAGCACCGGCAAAACAGGCTGTTACGGCTCGTGGTATTCTGAACTCCCGAAGCACAAGTTGATCCAGTTGTTCGGAATCATAATTCGTCAGTGCGTGCCAAAGGTCCTTGAAGTCTGATGAAGTTCCCGTAAATACATCTGCCCATATCAACAGCACAAGGAAAATGAGTAGAATTCCTGTACGGTATTTTGAAAATGTTTGCAGAAAACTCATTTCAGCTTACTGTAGAAATGTAATGTCTTATTCTTTCGGTGAAAGATAGCAATTAGATCCGACAGTACCTTGTCCGGTGCGACAGCCGCATTTTCCCAATAGTAATTCATGCGTGCAGAGTAACAAAATACATTGCCTTGATTAAATGCGTCAAAGAACACTGACCTGGGATGTTTTTTGTGGAGAAGTTCCCTCGTATCAATGCCGGGATTCAGCCAGATCTGTGTTTCTTTGTTCGTAGTCAAAACCTTTTCCGGAGGGAGGGAAAGACTTCCCGTTCCCTTGGTATTTTTGTATATGTAGTTTCCACCGGCATCTGCAATCAGTTTTGCCTCGTAACTTTCTCCTGATGGACAAAACCAGAATTCTCCTGTTTGGTTTCCGCAAAAAACAGTTGGGTGTGTGGTGTAGGTCTGAGCCTCTTTCTTCAGATTGTTATATGATGTATGGAGTCTTGAAAAGTATGTTTTAGCCATTTCTGAACGCCCCGTCAGGTACCCATAAAGTTTTATCCATTCAGCTTTGCCAAGTGGATGTTCTTCCTTCCAATCCAGAATGGGAAGACAAATAATTCCCGCTTTTTCCAGCTCTTTGGCGTGGGGATAGTCCTTGCCGAAATTGCTGTATGTAATGACATTCACCCCGGTTTGCATAAGTTGCTCAAAAGGAATTTGTTCCCAGGTATTGAAGTCTCGGATTTTTCCATTCCTGAGATTTTTCTTTACGTACTTAGAAAAGATGGTCTTTCCATTTCCAACTCCAGCGATTCGATCTTCTTCTTTGAGTTCAGCGAGCATGCCGACATCTGTTCCCGCTAGAGTGAGGAAGTTCTCAACCGGAATCCTGATCCACACAAGATCGGACGCCAAGTGTGAAGGTTTCTTCTCCGAAAGTATGAAGTTCCATGTTTTACCTCCCTTTTCACCGATGCTGAGTCGGATACCAGATGCGCAGGAATCGAGCTTGAAATTCTTTGCAAATTCAAGACGAAGGGGGGTGTAGCCTTCTTTTTTCTGTTCATGCCTAGTGCCGCAGGAATAGAGAAACAATGAAACTACGCTAACAACAAGGAGGGTTCTCACAGGGATTGTTTGCTACAAATTAAACAAAAAAAATCCCGAACTCTCGCCCGGGATTTCAGTATTTTGATGAAGATTATTCACCGACAACTTCAAAGTTGAAAACAGGTTTCACCCCTTTGTGAAGGTTCACTTCAGCTTGGTAGGTTCCCACTTCTTTGATTGGTTCATCTTTGATCTTCAAAGATTTACGGTCAATGTCAAAACCAGCTTTTTTCAGAGCTTCAGACAATTGAACGGTATTTACAGATCCAAAGATTTTTCCATTCTCACCGGCTTTTGTTTCGATGGTAACGGTAAGCGCTTCTAATTTACCAGCAAGCTCTTGAGCTTCAGCCAATAATTTAGTTTCCTTGTGCGCTTTCTGACGCATTACTTCTTCGTGTGCTTTTTTCGCAGAGGCTGTAGCCAATACAGCGTATCCTTGTGGAATTAGGAAATTTCTTCCATAACCAGGTTTTACTTTAACGATCTCGTTTGCGTATCCCAGTTTGTCCACATTTTTCTTAAGAATTACTTCCATGATTCTAATTTTATTGGTTCAACAATTGGGTTACTTAAGCATATCTCCCACGTATGGAAGCAATGCGATGTGACGAGCGCGTTTGATCGCTTTGTTTACTTTTTTCTGGTATTTTGCGGATGTTCCGGTGAGACGGCGTGGAAGTATTTTTCCTTGCTCGTTCACGAGTTTCAACAAGAAATTGGCATCCTTGTAGTCGATAAATTTGATGCCGCTCTTTTTGAATCGGCAGTATTTTTCTTTTCTGATCTCGATGTTTATCGGAGTCAAATAGCGAATATCGTTCTGTGACATTACTTTAAAATTTTGGGATTAAACATTAAGCTTCAGCCGGAGCGGTTGACTTTTGACCACGCTTAGCTCTTCTTTTTTCAGCATATGCCAAATGGTCCTTTTCCATTTTAACGGTAAGGAAACGGATCACACGCTCATCTCTCTTGAATGAAACTTCCAGGTCAGCAACAGCTTTTCCTTCAGCTTCAAATTCAACTAAGAAGTAAAATCCGGTAGATTTTTTTTGAATGGGATAGGCCAACTTTTGCAAACCCCAATTCTCCGAGTGCTTAACTTTTCCACCCAATGACGATATCTCGCCCTCGAATTTCTGCACTGCTTCCTTTGCCTGATCCTCAGACAAAACGGGAGTTAAAATGAAAACAGTTTCGTAAGAATTCATATTGAATTGATTAATAAATAAAAATTTTAAGGGTGCAAATGTAGTGATTTATTCTCTAAATGCAAGGAAATTAAAAGAATCCAAGGGAATTCTGAATTTGTGATTCGTTATTTCGTATTCTTTGGCGTCGTCTTTTGTCTTTAAGCGACTTGCACCGAGACCGTCGAGGTGAGCGATCTAAAGTCTTTTGTCTTTTTGTGAAAAGCCGTCTTCCCGAAAATTATTAAATTCGGCCCGTAAATTAAACGTAAGATTCATTGCCTAAAAGAAGTGATTTTATCGGTTTAAAAATACAGCGTTAAGTAAAGTTTCTAAATTATGAGCATTTATCAGGATTACCTTAAAGAAATTGAAGAGAGAAAAGCACAGGGATTGCATCCGAAACCCATTGACAGTGCTGAATTGTTGAGTGAGATTATCGCTCAGATCAAAGATACGGCGAATGCTTACCGTTCAGATTCGCTTCAGTTCTTTATCTATAATACTTTGCCGGGAACTACTCCCGCAGCGGGTGCGAAAGCGCAGTTTTTGAAACAAATTATTCTTGGTGAAGAGAACGTAGCTGAAATTACTCCATCCTTCGCTCTTGAACTCCTGTCGCACATGAAAGGTGGACCTTCCATTGGGGTTCTATTGGATTTGGCACTTGGAGACAATGCAGAAGTGGCGAAAAACGCTGCTGAAGTTTTGAAAACGCAAGTCTATTTATATGATGCCGATGCAGATCGTTTGAAAGTAGCTTACGAGGCCGGAAATGCAGTGGCTAAAGATATTTTGGAAAGCTATGCGAAAGCAGAGTTCTTTACGAAACTTCCTGAGGTTCCTGAAGAGATCAAAATCGTAACGTTTATTGCCGGCGAAGGGGACATTTCAACAGACCTTCTTTCTCCCGGAAATCAAGCACACTCGCGTTCAGATCGTGAATTGCATGGAAAATGTATGATCACTCCTGAAGCGCAAGAACAGATCACTGCATTGCGTGCACAACATCCGGATAAAAGCGTGATGTTGATCGCAGAGAAAGGTACGATGGGTGTGGGTTCATCACGTATGTCGGGTGTGAATAACGTAGCGCTCTGGACAGGTAAACAGGCGAGTCCGTATGTTCCTTTCGTGAATATTGCACCGATTGTAGGTGGAACAAATGGGATTTCTCCTATTTTCCTTACGACTGTTGACGTCACCGGTGGGATCGGGATCGATTTGAAGAACTGGGTGAAGAAAACGGATGCTCAAGGAAATATTGTTCGCGATGAGAACAATGAGCCTGTGTTGGAGCAAGCGTATTCGGTTGCAACCGGTACCGTTTTAACCATTAATACCAAAACAAAGAAATTATACAACGGCGACAAAGAGCTGATCGATATTTCGAAGGCACTTACGCCACAGAAAATGGAATTTATCCGTGCAGGTGGTTCGTATGCGATCGTCTTCGGAAAGAAGATCCAGACTTTCTCAGCAAAAACACTCCGAATTACAGCTCCAACCGTATTCGCTCCTTCCAAAGAAATTTCTCATGAGGGACAAGGATTGACAGCCGTAGAGAAGATATTCAATAGAAATGCTGTTGGAAATACACCTGGTAAAGTGTTGCACGCTGGATCTGATGTTCGTGTAACGGTAAACATCGTTGGTTCGCAAGACACCACAGGTTTGATGACTGCACAGGAATTGGAGTCCATGGCGGCAACGGTAATTTCTCCCATCGTGGATGGAGCTTACCAGTCCGGGTGTCACACCGCATCTGTCTGGGACAAGAAAGCGCAGGCGAACATCCCGAAACTGATGAAGTTTATGAATGAGTTCGGTTTGATTACCGCACGCGACCCGAAAGGCGTGTATCATTCTATGACTGACGTGATCCACAAGGTTCTGAACGATATTACGATTGACGATTGGGCAATCATCATTGGAGGAGACTCGCACACACGTATGTCGAAAGGTGTGGCGTTTGGTGCCGATTCAGGTACCGTTGCATTGGCTCTTGCAACAGGAGAAGCATCTATGCCGATCCCGGAATCGGTGAAAGTTACCTTCAAAGGAAGCATGAAAAGCTACATGGATTTCCGTGATGTGGTGCATGCTACCCAAGCACAAATGCTTCAGAAATTTGGAGGAGAGAATGTATTCCAGGGCCGTGTGATCGAGGTGCATATTGGTACTTTGACAGCGGATCAGGCATTTACCTTCACCGACTGGACGGCCGAAATGAAGGCGAAAGCGTCGATCTGTATTTCAGAGGACGAGACCCTGATCAAATCATTGGAAATAGCAAAAAGCCGTATCCAGATCATGATCGATAAAGGAATGGACAACAAGAATCAGGTGCTACAAGGCTTGATCGACAAAGCAAATAAACGCATCTCTGAGATTCGTTCAGGGGAGAAGCCGGCATTGAAACCGGACCACGATGCGAAGTACTATGCAGAAGTAGAAGTGGATCTGGATCAGATCGCTGAACCTATGATCGCTGACCCGGATGTGAATAATAAAGACGTTTCCAAACGATACACACACGATACGATCCGTCCGTTGTCATTCTACGGAGGAACGAAAAAAGTGGATCTGGGTTTCATCGGTTCATGTATGGTACACAAGGGCGATATGAAGATCCTTGCTCAAATGCTGAAGAACGTAGAGGCACAAAAAGGCAAAGTGGAATTCAAAGCGCCATTGGTAGTTGCTCCGCCAACGTACAACATCGTGGATGAGTTGAAAGCAGAAGGCGACTGGGAGATCCTGCAGAAATATGCTGGTTTCGAATTCGACGATAACGCACCTAAAACAGCTGCGCGTACTGCTTATGAGAATATGTTGTACCTGGAGCGTCCGGGCTGTAACTTGTGTATGGGAAACCAGGAGAAAGCGGAAAAAGGAGACACGGTAATGGCGACATCTACACGCTTGTTTCAGGGCCGTGTGGTAGAAGATGCGGAAGGCAAAAAAGGAGAATCTTTGCTTTCTTCTACTCCTGTGGTGATCTTATCTACGATATTAGGCAGAACTCCAACCATCGAAGAGTACACCAAGGCGGTGGAAGGAATAACGTTGACAAAATTCGCTCCTTCACATAAGCTATTGGCTAATTAATTGACATAAAATAAAAAGAAAAAGCCCGGTTACTGAGCGAAGTCGAAGTACCGGGCTTTTTTATGTCTTCTGAAGTCCTAAAACTGTTGGATCAGATTTAAATACTCCACGCTTTTTTTCAATTGATAGAAGGGCAGTTGTTCCATTATCGATTCATGTTGTTGATTACATGAATGCAGAAAATAAAAGGTAAGAGCAAATATATTTGTTCTTAAATAGCTCCTTATTATAAATATTGTTCAGTTTATTTGTGCGCATCGTAAAATTTAGCAACAACAAAAGACATATAAGGTCCAAACCAAAACAATCCAAGGCCACAAGGTAACGCACATAAAACAGCTAATGGGATTAACTTAACATAGCACCAAAATAATTTCATTTTGTAACCATCCATCATATTTGCGCTCTTTTTCAATGCATCCATTGGATTAATACCATTTTCTTCCGCTGCAATGAGTGGAACTAAGGCTAGCATAAAGCTTACAATTATTCCTGGTATTACTAATAATACGTAGCCTAGTGAAATTGACACAGTTGTTAGTAATAATATAATTGCGGGTAAAAGGTTCTTTAATAGTTGATCTTTATTCAGAAGTGATACTTTTATTTCATTAATATTTTTAAAGCCTTCAAATATTGTTTTAAAGTCCGAATAACTAACATCATCACCTCTTGATTTTCTTAAAATGTAACTATTTTGCCAAATCCAAAAGCGACCTTGAAAAATAAGCCATAAAATTACCCCTATAATTATCAGAATAACCACTAATAATTCCATTAATCTGTAGCTAAAAACAAAATCAAGAACATTGTAAATTAATGCCAGAATTAATGATACTCCTAAGCCAAATGCCGCGCTGACTAATGTTGAAAGAAGAAATGCTAAAAAGACATTGCCCCATTGACCTTTAAAAGCCTCTCTTGCTTCTTTTATGATTTGATCATTGCTTTTTCGAATAGCTGTTTCCATAATTTGATTAGTTTTAAAATTCCCCTACTCTATTCAGTTTTCGGGATCCCTGATTATTGTTATTTTGTCTTTGAATATTAAGCATAACTGACGCATGTGCTCAATAAACGAAGGTTTATACAACCAAATTTGGTTTGTTAGGAGTAAATTACCTTATTGCTTAATTTCATAAAATATTATCAAAAAAGTTATCCCTACGAACGAAAAAACAATCAATTGACACAAAGTGAATGATACCCTGATTTCGCTAGGTTAATCAACTCCTGGAAAACTTTCAACAATTTTAACTTTGATGTCAGGAAAGCTTGTTACTATTTGCACCTTAAAATCAGGGAAGCTTTCAGTTGTTTGCCACAGGCCACATTTATCAGGAAAGCTATTCACAAATTTTACTTTAATGTCCGGGAAACTTTCAACATATTGAATTTTTATGTCTGGAAAAGATGTAACGAATTGAACCTTTCCCCAAAGCTTGATTCCCTTGTAATAACATGAGCCTGAGATTAATGCTTGAATAGCTTCAGCTTTTTCTGTTTCAGATAAATCTGAAAATTTCAAATTAGATTCAATTATTTGTTCGTCCGAACAATCACAGTCCTGCGATTTTACAAAACCAGTGGTTAGGAACAAAATGGCAAACGTTAGTATAATTTTCATTTTTTTAGGTTTTTAAATTGTTGGTTCAATATTCTAATGGTATTATTTACTCTTCGCGAATAATAGAATCACGAAAGAGTAAAATATTTTTACAGGGGTTCTAAATTCCAATGACACAATGAAGCAAATTAATTTACAACGGGATTTAAATGTCACATGTGTGCTGCGTGGCCAGTTTTATCGAGATCTCTTAGGGCTATTTTTTTTGAATTTTAAATAATCAAATGTCAAATAGCACAGACCAAATGGCACAACTACAAAGATGAGCCAATTGTTTTCGAATGCCTTTTTAAAGTTTAACTCCAGTAAACTAATAAAAGCAGTTGTTAAGCCACAACCAGGGCATTCAAACCCAAACATTGTTTTCCATAAACAAGGAATACAAATATCAATTTCTGAAGTAGCTTTTAGAATCGAGGAGAACAGAAAATAAGCAACTACTATGGCAAATACTTTGTTTACTGCTATGTATTTTATAAAGGGTTTATACATTTTTTATTGGATTACCCTCTGCATCCTTAAAATTGCCCGATACGATGATAATAAAATCAATTAAAGTCCAAATGCCGCAACCTCCAACAGTTAGAAGTTGAAGAATGCCGAGTACTGTATGTCCGGTGTAAAATCGATGAACACCGAAGGCTCCCAAAAACCAACACAACAGCAGGCATGTGATCCATTTATTTCTTTGATCAGTAATTTCAGAACTAACAGATGTTGAGTTTAATTGTTGTCTAACTCCGCATTTTGGACAAATTTCAGCTTTGATATTTATTAGTGCTGCACATTCAGTGCAATATTTTTCGTTTTCTTGCTTCATAAATTAGAGCATTAATGGGGGGAGAATGTCCCCCCATAATTTTAAACTAAGTCTCTTCCGTCAGCCATTTTCATGCTGCCTGTGATGATCTTAATAAAGTCAATTAATGTCCAGATACCACAACCTCCGGCTGTGAGAAGCATTAACCACCAATTAGAATAACCCATCATTAAGCGGTGGATACCCCATCCGCCCAAGAAGAAACTAATCAAAATCATTGTTGTTTTTGATTGAGCTGGTTTTTGATCTGTCATTTTTTAGTTATTACGTAGTTAGTGCCTACTCTATTCAGTTTTCGGCTTCCCTGTTTATATTCTTTGAAAATGAAGAACTGTATGTAATAGTTTGGTGCTTTGAGAATTAGCAAGTTAATTGTAGTATTTTTTTGGGAAAGGTAATTATTTTTTCAAATAAATCTTTTTTGTTGAATTTTTTTTTAATTCAGTTTTTCAACAACGATTCAGTCTTTGTTTCATTTTGGGGCTAAATAGCGCACAATCGCTAAAAGCCGTTCAATAAATTCATCTAAGCACACTAAACGCTTAGTAAAGTGATCCGTGCCAACGAAAAAATTGATCGATAGTACAGATGTGATCGATTATTCATTTGAACCTTATTGCTTACTTTTAGGCAATCAAATTCAACAGCACATGCCAGTATTCGACATAGACATGATCCGCAAGGTGTACGCACAATTTCCGGAACGCATTGCAGCCGCACGACAAGCAGTAGGACATCCGCTCACGCTCTCCGAAAAGATCCTTTATGCGCATTTGTGGCAAGGAAATCCAACTACTTCCTTTGAACGAGGGAAATCGTATGTGGATTTTGCTCCTGACCGTGTCGCGATGCAGGATGCTACTGCCCAGATGGCGTTGTTGCAATTTATGCAGGCGGGAAAGAAAAAGGTTTCGGTGCCTTCTACCGTGCATTGTGATCACCTGATCCAGGCGCGGGTAGGTGCTTCTGCCGATCTTCAGGAGTCGTTGAACCAGAATAACGAGGTGTATAATTTCCTCTCGTCCATTTCCAATAAATACGGCATTGGATTCTGGAAACCGGGCGCAGGGATCATTCATCAGGTGGTGCTGGAGAATTATGCCTTTCCGGGAGGAATGATGATCGGTACGGATTCACATACAGTGAATGCAGGTGGACTCGGAATGGTTGCAATCGGTGTTGGTGGTGCTGATGCTATGGATGTGATGGCAGGAATGGCCTGGGAGTTGAAATTTCCGAAACTGATCGGAGTGAAGTTGACCGGTAGACTGAACGGCTGGACCTCCGCCAAAGATGTAATTTTGAAAGTGGCTGATATTCTCACTGTAAAAGGTGGAACAGGAGCCATCGTAGAGTATTTTGGAGACGGCGCACAGTCTTTGTCCTGCACGGGAAAAGGGACGATCTGTAACATGGGAGCCGAGATCGGCGCAACGACATCCACTTTTGGATACGATGAGTCTATGCGACGTTATTTATGGACTACCGGAAGAAAAGAAGTGGTGGATGCGGCGGATGCCATCGCAGAGCATTTGACAGGCGATGCAGAAGTATACGCCAATCCCGAAAAATACTTTGATCAATTGATCGAGATCGATCTTTCCGAACTGGAACCACATGTCAACGGACCTTTTACACCCGACCGTGGAACGCCTATTTCAAAAATGCGCCACGAAGCAGAAACGAACGGCTGGCCCATGACAGTGGAGTGGGGATTGATCGGTTCGTGTACCAATTCGTCCTACGAAGACATGGCACGTGCTGCTTCTATTGTGGAGCAGGCTGTCGCTCATGGAATTACTCCAAAAGCAGCCTTCGGGATCAATCCGGGATCTGAGCAAGTTCGCTTTACGATCGAACGAGACGGCATCCTTGCCACATTCGAGAAAATGGGCACCAAAGTATTTACGAATGCCTGTGGTCCGTGTATCGGTCAGTGGGATCGTGAAGGTGCTGACAAACAAGAGAAAAATACCATCGTTCATTCGTTTAACCGTAATTTCTCCAAACGAGCAGACGGCAATCCGAATACCCATGCCTTTGTCACTTCCCCGGAGATGGTTGCTGCACTGGCAATTTCAGGAGATCTTGGATTTAATCCGATCACGGATTATTTGACCAATGACAAAGGTGAGAAAGTGAAACTGAATCCTCCTCACGGCGATGAATTGCCTAAGAAAGGGTTTGAGGTGAAAGATTCCGGATACCAGGCGCCTGCTGAAGATGGCAGCACTGTTGTGGTTGCCGTTGCACCGGATTCATCGCGACTTCAATTGTTGGAAAACTTCCCGGCTTGGGATGGTAAAAATATTGTTGAGGCTAAATTACTCATCAAAGCGAAAGGAAAATGTACAACCGATCACATTTCGATGGCAGGTCCGTGGTTGCGCTATCGTGGTCACCTTGATAATATTTCGAACAACATGTTGATCGGTGCCGAGAACGCATTTAATGGAAAAACGAATGCTGTAGTGAACCAATTGTCTAAAGAGATTGGAGAAGTGCCTGCGGTTCAGCGTGCATACAAGGCGGCTGGTGTTCCTTCGATCGTTGTGGGAGATCACAATTATGGCGAAGGTTCTTCCCGAGAACATGCGGCAATGGAGCCACGTCATTTGGGAGTACGAGCGGTGATCGTAAAATCCTTTGCACGGATTCATGAGACGAACTTGAAAAAACAGGGCATGCTTGCTTTGACTTTTTCAAATGAAAATGACTACGACAAGATCCTCGAAGACGATACCTTTCATTTTATTGATCTGGTCGATTTTGCTCCGGGCAAGCCATTGACTTTGGAGATCGAGCATCTCACAGGATCCAGAGAGAAAATTACTCTGAATCACAGTTACAACGATTCGCAGATCGAATGGTTTAAAGCTGGTTCGGCACTTAATCTGATTAAAAAGCAGAACGCGTGATCTTCATTCATAAAAAGGGTAAGGCAAAGTGGAATCTTGACAAAGGTTTTGGTTCTTTGGTGACTTTACTTCTACTCGTCATTTGCATGAATTCGAAGGCATTTTCACAAATAGAAAACCCAAGAAAATTAAGTGTTCAGGTGTACACCGGTGGTCCATCATTACTGAAACTTGCTTTTGATATTTCTTCTGGGTATCAGGACAAGGTGACCTATTCCGGACTGCCGGGAGTGGGAGGTGAGATCGCGTATAGGTTCAATCGCTGGTTTTCTGTCGGTGGGGATTTCTTCTATCGTTACGGACATTTGGATATGAAGGTAGATGACATTCAATTTTACAATGAGTTAAAAGAAAAATGGGGCATCCAACTGAATGGTATCGATCCTCTTGGTGATTACAGACTTGAATTGCCCAGGTACCGCGCTACCATCAACGCATATGTACATGCATTGAATACGACTTCTTCTTCCGACCTCTACTTGAGTTTGGGATTCGGTATGAATAAACTAACCCCAACTTTATACAAGGATGAACAAAAAGTCGAGATCACTGAACAATTGGGTACGATCTCCTTGCCATTTGCTTATCGATTTGCATTGGGTTATGCCTACAATTTTACTCCGATGATTGGCTTGTTTACCGAGGTAGGTATAGGAGGGCCAGTATTCGCCTTTGGGTTGAATGCGAGGTTTTGATCATCCTACCCACATCAACTTCTCGCGCTCCACTTTCATTCGCAGAAAGCCGAAAACAACGGTGATGTTTTCTCCGTCAATGGACTCGACGGTGCCGCTTTGTCTTGTAGAGATGAGCTTTACGGAGGATCCCACGATGATTTTGTGTCGTTGATACGGATCTTCTTCCGGTTTAAGGATTTTCTTCTTTTTGGGTTTTGGAGATTGTGCAGCTTTGATCAGTTTCTCCCTGCGATCTGCATCCTCCAGCTTGCTTTTTTCTACCGTGAGGTATTTTCGGATTTCTTCAAATAAAGGCTGATTGACATCTTTCTTCCGGGAACGTGTAACGAATTTATCGATGAAGCCTGACATTTTTTTACCGTTCTGAAGGAATTTGTTGTTCTTTTCAATGAACTCCTGCTGTGATTTCAGCTTTTCCTCATAACGCGCTTTGCGATCCAGAAATTCTTCTCTTGCTTCATTGGCTGCAGCTTGTGCTTGAATGTGTTCTTTGTTCAGTTTTTCAAGGTAGGTCTTCTCTCGCTGAAGTTCGTGTAAGAGTTGATCCATTTTCACTTTGCGCTGGTCGATACGTGTCTTCGCCCGTTCGATCAATTCAAGTGGGATTCCATTGATCTGTGCCACTTCAAACGTAAATGAACTTCCCGGTTGACCGATTGAAAATCGATACAAGGGTTCCAGCGTTTCGGTATTGAACAGCATACAGCCATTCACCGCTTCTTTCAATTTGTCCGCCTTGAGTTTAATGTTTCCGTAATGCGTAGTGATCACGGCGAAACTCCGTTTGTTGTACAATTCCTCGAAAAACACTTCTGCAAGTGCACCTCCAAGATCCGGGTCCGAGCCGGTACCAAATTCATCGAGCAACAATAAACTTCGCTGGTTTGCTACCGTCAGGAAATGCCTCATACGCTTTAAGCGGTACGAGTAGGTACTCAATTCATTCTCGATGGATTGATTGTCACCGATATCGGTCAAAACTTGCTGGAAGAAACACATTTTGCTGTTCGGATTCACCGGAACGAGTAATCCCGATTGCAACATCAACTGAAGCAAGCCAATCGTTTTTAAGGTGATGCTTTTCCCACCTGCATTCGGACCTGAAATAACGAGCATACGTGTCGAACGATTCATGCGAATGTATTGCGGAAACGTGACCTTACCGACTTCTTTGTTGTTCTTCCAGAGAATGGGATGGAAGGCATCAATGAGTTCAATATGTGTTTCCTTTACCAAACCCGGTAGGCAACAATTCAATTCCAGCGCAAGTTTACATTTGGCATTAATGAAGTCCAGCCGTGTAAGGATCTTTTGGTAGGACGTGATCAGTTCGATATGAACAGCCAGTTCCCGGGACAATTGTTGAAGGATGAGGTAAATTTCTTTGCGCTCATCGTCGAGTAATAACTCCAGTTCGTTGTTGAGTTGAATATTGACTTGTGGTTCGATGAATGTCAAGCTTCCCGTTTTGGAGGAACCAACGACTGTCCCGGAGATCTTTCGTTTGTGCGTTGAGAGTACAGTCATTACACGACGCTCATTGATGAACGTTTCTCGCGTTTCGGCTAACAGATTGTCTTTGGCCCACCGTCTCAGTTCTTTTTCAAAGTTCTTATTGATCTGATTTCGAATTACTTTTATTTTTTGTCGGATCTGAAATAACTCCGGAGAGGCATCGTCTTTCACTTGTCCGGACCGATCAAAGACTTTGTTGATGGCATCGATCAATTCTGTAGTGAAATATGCATTGCTGCAGATCTTTGCGAGTTGTGGAAAATCCTTTTCGCGCTTATCAAAAAAGTAGAGAAGGTCATTCGTCATCTGCGATGCGAGCGATATCCGCATATAGCCTTCCAGTGACAGCACGGAACCTGAAACGGGAAGGATCTTCAACTCACGATCTAGCTCCTCAAATTGCAATGCAGGAAACGATTCACCCGAAACACGAACGGAACGCAATTCTTCCAGCGTGATCAGTTCTTTTTCGATGCGCTGAAAATCATTGATCGGGCGAAGTTCGATCGCTCTTTTAGCTGCGGTCGGACCCAGACAATACCCCGAAAGCCACTCCCGGAGTTGAGGAAACTCAAGGTCATTCAGCGTTTGTTCGTCCAGTCCGGCCATGCACAAAAGTAAGGAAAAGGAACTTGTGGATTATAGTAAGGATTTGAGGAAAAAGTATATAATACCTATTATAAAATGTCCAATTAAAGCCACTTTTACACAGAACCAGTCTGCAAACCAAGTGAAGATGCGGATGCACGAAACGCTGGTTTGACAGCGGTACCGAAGGTAGGTTCCTTGTAAAAGTGAGAAGGGTTTTGCTACTTTTGACTACAAAAGTAGATAAGAAATTGTGATACTTTTTTATGAGTATTTCCAGGCTTTAAAACGAAAAAAATCGTATCAATGCCTAACTTTGGCTGTAACAAAAAAAATCTATGAAAATCATTTCCTTTAACGTGAACGGCATTCGTGCAATCATGCAAAAAACCTTTGTCGAAGACATGAAAAAAGTCGATGCAGACATCATTTGTCTACAGGAGACAAAGGCTACCGTTGAACAAGTAAAGGAAGTGGCACAGGCTGTAGATGGGTACCATGTGTTCGCCAATGAAGCAGAACGAAAAGGGTATTCCGGTACGGCCATCTTAACGAAGCATGTGCCCATAGCTGTTACGTATTATATTGGAAAAGAAGAGCACGACAACGAAGGGCGGATCACTTGTGCGGAATTTGAGGAGTATTTCCTGATCACAGTATACGTTCCTAATTCAGGAAGTGAGTTGGCTCGTTTGGGCTACCGTCAAACGTGGGATAAAGAGTTTTTGGCCTATTTGAAGCAACTGGAAAAAACTAAACCGGTAATCGTGTGTGGAGACTTTAATGTGGCGCACAAAGCGATCGATCTGGCCAGACCGAAGGAAAACTATAATAAAGCGGCGGGCTTCATGCAGGAAGAGATCGATGGGATGGACGCATACGCTTCAAATGGATTGGTTGATACCTTCCGTGCAATAAAAAAAGAGGAGGTCAAGTATTCCTGGTGGAGTTACCGCGCCGGAGCCAGAGGCAAGAACATTGGCTGGAGGATCGATTATTTTCTTGTTTCTGAAAGTCTCCTTCCGAAAGTGAAAGACGCCTTTATTTTGAATGAGGTGATGGGGTCGGATCATTGTCCGGTGGGAATAGAATTAATGTTTTAAATTTGAGTGTTTAACACACATTTATTGAATACATGGAATTGAAAAAAGTCCTTATTTGTGTTAAAATCTTTTTGCTCTCATTGGGTATTTCTGCTCAATCAATGTATTTCCCTCCGCTGACGGGTGATGTCTGGGATACCATGTCCCCACAATCCTTGGGCTATTGCCAACCGAAAATTGACAGTTTGTACAATTTTCTGGAGGTGAATAATTCAAAGGCGTTCATTCTATTGAAAGACGGTAAGATTGTTTTGGAAAAATATTTCGGCACGCATACGTCATCAAGCTTGTGGCAATGGGCTTCAGCAGGTAAAACCATTACATCATTTATGACGGGAATAGCCCAACAGGAAGGACATTTGTCTGTTTTGGATACAACTTCAAACTATCTTGGTCAAGGATGGACGAATTGCAGTCCGGAGCAGGAAAACAAAATCACAATCCGGAATCAACTCACCATGACCTCCGGACTGGACGATGGTGTTTCGGATCTTTATTGTACACAGGATACCTGCCTGAATTATTTAGCCGATTCCGGGACTCGATGGGCCTACCACAATGGTCCTTATACGCTTTTGGACAGCGTGATCGAAATTGCAACAGGTCAAACGCTCAATTTCTATACAACTCAAAAACTGAAAACACCAACCGGCATGACCGGGAATTTCTTTCCTGTTGGATATAACAATGTGTTTTTTAGCAACGCACGCAGCATGGCCCGCTTTGGCTCATTGATCCTTAACAAAGGGAATTGGGCCGGGAATCAGATTATGACCGATTCAGCATATTTCAATGACATGGTGAATACCTCACAAAACTTGAATAAGGCATATGGATATTTGTGGTGGTTGAATGGCAAAGCTACATTCATGGTGCCTACCTTACAGACAGTTTTCCCTGGGTTTTTATGTCCGAGTGCTCCCTCGGATATGATTTCGGCCATCGGATCGGGTGGACAATTTCTAAATGTTGTTCCCAGTCAAAATATGGTGTGGTTGCGCATGGGGGACGAACCGGGAAATTCCCTTGTCCCATTTGTTCTCAACGACCAGATTTGGGAATATGTTAACGATTTGGTGTGTGCCACATCAGAAATGGAAGAAATCGGAATTGAGCACATTCAACTTTATCCGAATCCTGTGAACGAACAGGTGACTCTTTCTGCCAAATCAGGAAGATTGGGAAGAATAATTATTTTCAATCATCTAGGTTCAAAGCTGACAGATTTTAGCACAGACCAAGCGACAACATCAATTGATAGTTCAGCATTCGTCGAAGGAGTTTACTTTGTTTCATTTCCCGAAACCGGAATAACGCTCAGGTTTGTAAAGGAACGGTAAGACTCTACGTTTGCTTTTCGCGAATGAAGTTGTCCATTCTTCGATAGTGTAACCTAATCCAGCCGGTGCGATGATCTGTTCGGGAAAACCTTGAATTTCGTGTAACAGATTCTGGTAAAGACTGCTTTTTTCAAACAATGAGGCAAAAAAAATGGCCGGAATACTGTCCGACCATCTTTTTAGTATTTTAAGAATTACTGTTTCTTTGTGCAGCATCCTCCTTTTCCTTCTGCAGGCTTAGTGCATGAAGATCCTGAAGTAGCTTTGTCTGCAGAGCAGCATCCTTTTTTCTTCTTTTTCTTTTTGTCGTCTTTCTTAATTTCAACAGACGATCCGTTTACTGCTGCGTAAGAAGTGGTTGCAACTGAACCAACGAACGCTGTAAGAGCTAAGGCAAGGAATATTTTTTTCATACGATTAAGATTTATGGGATAAATATAATCAGTTTAACTTAATTCTCCAATTTTTGTCAGTTTGGCCTTTACTACATCACCAATCTTGATGTCCAATTTTGTTTCTAAGGGCAGGAACAGATCGATGCGCGATCCAAACTTGATGAACCCAAACTCTTCACCCGTCTTTGCGTTTTGTCCTTCGTGAAGGTAGTAGCAAATCCGTCTTGCGACCGCACCCGCAATTTGTCTGAACAAGATTTCTTTGCCCGAACTGTGCTCGATTACCATGGTGCTTCGTTCGTTCTCCGTGCTGCTCTTCGGATGCCATGCCACCAGAAAGAGGCCGGGATGGTATTTTACGTATTTTACCAGTCCTGAGATGGGGTTGTAGTTTGCGTGAACATTCAACGGAGACATAAAGATAGACACCTGAATTCTTTTGTCTTTGAAGTACTCAGACTCTTCCACTTCCTCAATGACTACCACTTTTCCATCAGCCGGACAGAAGATATCATTCTCTTTGTAGACACATTTTCGATTAGGAACACGGAAAAACTGGATGATTAGGTAAGCCATTACCAGAACACCCGCTGTTAAAAGAATAAATAGCCAGAGCCATCCGATGCTTTTAAAAAGAACGAAGTTCAGGAATTGAATTCCGGCAAGCAGCATCAAACCTGCAGTCATGATTAAGTATCCTTCGCGGTGTAGTTTCATAGATCAATAACTAAAATAGTCGTAAACAATAGCCCAGCAATAAAAAAAGGGAATTGCAAATAAAGCTGCATCAAAACGATCCAGAATTCCGCCGTGTCCGGGAAGAATTGTTCCTGAATCTTTAATGTTCAAACTCCTTTTAAATAGGGATTCAAGCAAGTCTCCAAAGATGGCACAGGGAGCAATGATTGCGGCTGAAACGATCCAGAACCATTCTTGACCTTTGTTTACAAAAGCTCCGAAAATATACCCTATCAGCAACGTGACGAATATTCCACCGGCTGTTCCTTCCCACGTTTTTTTTGGTGAGATACGCTCGAAGAGTTTTGTTTTCCCGAATTTTCTTCCTGTGAGATAGGCGAAGGTGTCGTTTGTCCAGATCAATAAATACATTCCAACAACCAGCGGCATGAAATTATTTTGTTCGTCTTCTCTCAGATTTAGGTCTATGGTCAGCCAAAATGGGAGCACAATGTAAATGATTCCAAATACAAGTATCGAAATATTGATCAGAGGATGTTCGCTCTTCCGCCACAGTTCCTCCAGGATAAGCGTAAAGAACAATGGAAAGATGAATACAATACTGATGATGGGAAGCCACTCCAGACTAAATCCAACTAAAAGGACAAAGATGAAAATACCAATAAATACACCGATCTCCGAACTGACACGCACTACCCCGTGCTTATTGAAAAGATTGTAGAACTCCAGCAGTCCAAGCACCATAAAAACCGAGAACACAAGTGCCTGCGCATAGGCATCCCAGAGGATAGAACCTAAAACCACAAAGGCAAAGAGAGTTCCCGTGATCGAACGCTGAAGCAAGTTGTTCATCGCGCGAATTTACGGTTAAAAGTGGGAAACACCAAAAGGACCTTAAGCTTCTTCCGTTTTGTCGATGGAATCAGTCGGGGTATTTTCGTCAGTATTGTTTTCCTCGTTCGTTGCTTCAGGCAAAGCTTCTGTACCTTCATTTTCAGACAACTCAGCTGATTCTTGCTCGGATGTCTCAACCGTGGCAACTACAGTTTCTTCTTCTTTTTCCCAAGGTCGTT
Organism: Bacteroidota bacterium; assembly: GCA_041178485.1. GTDB lineage: Bacteria > Bacteroidota > Bacteroidia > Flavobacteriales_D > Crocinitomicaceae > M0103. Next base: position 19,484 of record JBEGVI010000059.1, read on the forward strand.
TCCCAAAGATATCGATGAGATCTTCTTTAAAGATAACCTCATTGGTCAGAAGTTTCTCAGCAAGCAGTGCCAGTTTGTCTTTGTTTTCTTCAAGAATTTTAAGTGCTCTTTGGTACTGACTTTCCACAAGTTTGCTGACCTCTTCATCGATCACTCTTGCAGTGTCGTCTGAATAAGGCTTGGTGAACATGTCTCGGCCTTGAGAATCATAGAAAGAAATATTTCCGATGCGTTCATTTAAACCGTAGATGGTTACCATGGCATATGCCTGTTTGGTCACTTTTTCCAGATCACTCAATGCGCCTGTGCTGATCTTGCCAAAGGTAAGTTGCTCTGCAGCCCGACCACCCAGTGCTGAACACATCTGATCTAAAATCTGATCTGTAGTCGTAATGCTTCTTTCTTCCGGCAAATACCATGCTGCACCAAGTGATTGTCCTCGGGGAACGATGGTCACCTTCACCAAAGGATGAGCGTGTTCAAGCAACCATGAAATCGTTGCATGACCTGCTTCGTGGTAGGCGATGGCTTTTTTCTCTTCCTTGGTAATGATCTTATTCTTTTTCTCAAGACCTCCCACAATTCGATCCACCGCATCAAGGAAATCTTGTTTTTGAACGAATTTTTTGTCCTTGCGCGCTGCGATTAGTGCAGCTTCATTACACAAATTTGCAATGTCTGCACCTGAGAAGCCCGGAGTCTGTTTGGAAAGAAAATCAATATCGATTCCCGGTTCCAGTTTGATGGGCTTGAGATGAACCTGAAAGATCTCTTTCCGTTCATTGACGTCGGGCATATCCACATAGATTTGTCGGTCGAAACGGCCTGCACGCATCAAGGCGCTGTCGAGTACATCCGCGCGGTTTGTCGCTGCGAGAATAATGACACCCGAATTGGTTCCAAATCCGTCCATTTCTGTAAGGAGCTGGTTAAGCGTGTTTTCGCGCTCATCGTTCGACCCAAAACTGTTGTTCTTGCCACGTGCACGTCCGATTGCGTCTATTTCATCAATAAAAATGATTGAAGGAGCTTTCTCTTTTGCTTGTTTGAACAAGTCTCGCACACGTGATGCACCTACACCTACAAACATTTCCACGAAGTCCGAACCTGATAGTGAAAAGAATGGGACTTTTGCCTCTCCGGCTACCGCTTTCGCAAGTAATGTTTTTCCTGTTCCCGGAGGTCCTACAAGTAAAGCTCCTTTGGGTATTTTTGCACCCAGTTCGGTGTATTTTTTTGGATTTTTAAGGAACTCAACGATTTCAACGATTTCTTCTTTTGCTCCTTCAAGTCCTGCAACGTCTTTGAAGGTTACGTTTGTCGATTTTCCTTTCTCGTAAACCTGTGCTTTGGATTTGCCAATGTTGAAAATCTGTCCGCCGCCACCGCCACCGCCACCGGTCATTCGGCGCATAACGAACATCCAAATCACAACGAGGATGATGATCGGGAATAAGAAACTAAGGATGCTTTCAAGATAATTGACTTCTTCTGTATCAATTAGATCAATGGTTGGTAAGGCAGGCTTTCTTTGTTCCGCCAATTCTCTGTTATTCAATTTGATCTCCTTGTTCAGGTCGCTGACGTGCGTTTCAAAATTTGCAGCATCAATAATCTTTAATTCAAAAATGGGATCGTTGCTTTTGTAATTTGTGCCTTTTTTCAGGCTCTCCTTAATCGTTTTGTAATTCGGATCCTTCGTTCCACGGATGTATTTCTTGCCGGCATCATTCACCCTGAAATCTACACGCTGCTTATTGACCAGCTTGGCATCTTTGATGTAGCCCTTAAGTGCCAGATCATCAAATGTTTTTTGATACAGGACAGTTACCCTGCCACTGGAACTCATAAAGAGTTGAAATCCGATAATAGCAACTGCTATGGCCGCATAGATCCAGTAGATGGAAATATTGCTTTTTTTCTTGTTTTGTTCGTCTGACATTCTATTTGTTAATTCAGGTTAGGGATATCTGTTCGTTTTGCATCGGCCCATAGGTCCTCAATATCATAAAACGACCGGGCGTCTTTATAAAAAATGTGCGCCACTACGTTTACATAATCCAGCAGGACCCATTCGCTGTTGGTCTTCCCTTCTGTGTGCCATGGCTTTTCACTCAATTCTTTACGAGTTGAACGCGTAACGGCATTTGCAATACCGTCCACTTGTGTGTTTGACTCTCCACTGCAAATGACAAAATAGTCGCAAACAGCATTTGAGATCTCTCGCAAGTCTAAAACAACAATGTCTTTGGCTTTGTTCTCCTGCATTCCTTCTACGATCACATCGCAAAGTTTGCTTGAGTGGGTATCTTTCTTTTTTCTTGGCATCTAGGGGTTTTGTACTACAAAACTAACTTTAAATTTTAACTTTGGCTATCACATTACAGTGGAATGTCCTCATCAGAAAAGTTCAAAATTGGTCATCGCATTGTGCAGTTGGACAGCGTAGATTCAACCAACAATTATGCTGCCATGCTTTACAGGAAGGGTAAACTTTCTCATGGTTCGGTAATATTGGCAGATGAACAGTCTTCGGGTAGGGGACAGCGAGGCGCAAAATGGGAATCCAATCCCGGCATGAATGCCCTTTTGACAGTCCTGCTGGAGCCTGCCAATCTGTCCGTGTCGTCTCAGTTTATTTTAACGAAAGTGGCTTCGCTAGCCGTTTCCGGAGCATTAACGAGGTTGGGTGTTCCTACACACATCAAATGGCCAAATGACATATACACCAACGATAAAAAGATTGCCGGTATTCTGATCGAGAATACGATCGGTTCGGAATTCATATCGAACAGTTTGGTGGGAATAGGAATAAATGTCAATCAAACTGAGTTCAATGTTCCGTTTGTTTCAAGTATCAAGGGAGAAACCCATCAATTCCACAATGTGATGGATGTGGTATTTTCTGTGATTTCCGACTTGAACTATTGGTATGATAAATTTTCGAAAAACGAAGTCGAGACCATTGACGAAGAATACTTAAATAGATTGTACAGGTTAAATGAGCATTCCAGTTTTGCCGATCAGAATGGAGCTTTTGAAGGGATAATTCGCGGAGTGGAAGTCTCTGGGAAACTTGTGATGGAATGTCGAGGGGGATTAAATTCCTACGATCTTAAGGAAATCACTTTTGTGAGAAATGATCCCTGAGTTTGCCCGACATAATGTTAAACAAGGCAGATAGTGGTTTCTCCACCATCATTTTTATAAAGACGTTCACCTCTCCCTGAAATTCTATGTGACCTTCGGTTGCACTACCTTGGTCCAGGGTGTGTATGATCAATTGAAAAGGGAAAGGAGATTTTTCCCCGGAACGCATGAAAAGTTTGTCTGACTCTTCTTTCTCTTCTTTGACGAGAGAAATCGTAATTCCTCCCTGAACTTTGAAAGAACAGTCTGTCTCTGATGCTTTGAAATCAGAGATTTGATCTTGAGGAAGCAAATGCACAAGGTTCCGACAATCCCTAAGGAAATGGATTACATCCTTTTGTTGCGCCGGAACAATAACTTTATCACTTGTAAGTTGCATAATTAGTGTTGTTTCCAGGTGTGTGGACTTTCCTTCCATTCTCGCAGGGATTCCATGTCCTTATCAGTGATGTAGTTGTGTCTAAGTGCCTGTTCGATTAGCAGATCGTAGTTTGTCAGTGTAGCTACAGGGCATTTAATTTTTTTGAAATTGCTCTCAGCAACCTGAAATCCATAGGTGAAAATGGCTATGATTCCTTTGACATCCAAACCTCCATTTTTGAGCGCTTCAATTGCTTTTATTGAACTCCCACCCGTTGAGATGAGATCTTCGATCACAACAACTTTTTGACCGGATTCAAAGTGCCCTTCGATCTGATTGCCCATTCCATGTTCTTTTGCCGAACTGCGCACATAGATAAAAGGAAGTCCCATTTCCTGAGCAATGAGTGCGCCTTGAGCGATACCTCCTGTCGCCACTCCTGCGATTACATCAGGTTTTCCAAACAATTCCGTGATTGCCTCAGTGTAGGCCTGACGTATAAAAGTTCTGATGTTTGGGTGCGAAAGGGTGATTCTGTTATCGCAATAAATCGGTGAGTTCCAACCGGAAGCCCATGTGAATGGATGGTTCGGTTGCAATTTTACCGCTTTTACCTGCAACAAAAATTCTGCTACTTTTGAGGCCTTGTCTGAATCCAAAATCATACGCAAATGTATAAAGTATTTATCGAAAACAGACCATTGATTATCTCCAAACCTGAGAACGTTTTGGACTCCCCACATGTAATTTATTCAACGAATGTTGCAGAGATCAGACAAGAATTGCCATTTATTCTTGAAAATGGAACACAAATAACTACCGAGAATCCCGAAGTGTTCATGAATGCTTTTTTCGAGGATCACCTAAAAATTCGAGCTTCAGGAGGTGCTGTGATCAAGGATTCTCAGCTTTTAATGATCAGGCGATTGGGGTATTGGGATCTTCCGAAGGGCAAGCTTGAGGAGAAGGAAGAACCCCAGGCCGGTGCAATGAGAGAAGTGATCGAAGAATGTGGTGTTGAGAATCTCAATATAATTTCAAGTCTTCCCGATACGTTTCATACCTATCAATTTGGTGCACAAAAATTTTTAAAACAAACCCATTGGTTCCTAATGTCCGCTGAAGGCAATCAAGAACTAAAGCCTCAATTAGAGGAGGATATAACGGAAGTAATATGGGTACCGATGGAGGAAGTAATGAAATTGGCTACAGAATCATATCCGTCTTTGAATGAAATTTTTGAATCTGTTGTGCACCAATTTAAAATTTGGAACACAATTTGATTTGAGCCTTGCGAAATAATTTTTTGTTAAATCACATCAATGCACTTCGAATTGTATTAACCTTGTAAAAAAAAGAAACCATGAAAAGATTAAATGTACTATTGACTGCTGTAATTCTTGTCGCTTCTTGCGCTGTCATGGCACAGGAAAAGAAGACGGATGTAAAATCACAGCCAACTCTTCCAACTCAGGAGAAAAAGGATGTAACAATTGATGCGAAGAAAGGACTCGTATTTAAGAAAATGGAAATTGTTCGTGAAAACATTCCGTACGGTACAGATGACATGTTTGTGTTTGATTTTAAGAATGAGTCCAAGCAGGATGCGCTTATCTCAGGGGTTCAGACAAGTTGTGGATGCACCACAGCAAACAAACCAGAAGAACCAATCAAACCTGGAAAATCTTCAAGCATCTCTGTGAAATACGATACAAAACGTGTTGGTCAGTTCACTAAAACAATTACGGTAACTTCCAATGTTTCTGAGCCGATTATTCTGACGATTAAAGGTTCAGTTCTCCCTGAAGTAGTAAAAGGAGATGGAGCCCAGCCGGTTCAAAACTAATAGAACCTAACAACTGAAATGAAGCCATTCGAAAGGATGGCTTTTTTTATTGTTTCTTGTTGAAAACAGTTGTGGATGCCTGCGCTGCAGGAGTAATTACTATGTCATGAATATGAACATGTGCCGGACGGGAAGCGGCGTAATAAACGGCATCTGCCACGTCTTCCGCGCTTAGTGGTACAAATCCGTTGTATACTGCTTTGGCGGATTCTTCGTCTCCTTTGAACCGCACAATAGAAAATTCCGTTTCCGCTGCGCCCGGAGCAATATTGGTGACTTTTATGTTGTGCTCAATGAGATCGATTCGCATTGCTCTACTTAACGCATCTACTGCATGTTTGCTCGCGCAATACACATTCCCGCCCGGATAAACTTCCTTACCTGCGACGGACGACATATTGATGATGTGTCCTCGACCATTTTCTGTAAAAATCGGCGCAACAGCTCTGGTGACATACAACAGGCCTTTCACATTGGTGTCTATCATGCGGTTCCAGTCGTCGGTGGTGCCCTCATCGATGGGACCTCTTCCCACAGCTAGTCCTGCGTTGTTAATGAGGAGGGTTAAACGTGACTTAACTTCAGGACTGAAACTCTTAATGGCATTGTTGACACTTTCTTCGTTCCTGACATCCACAGCGCAAAGGTGCACTTGTGAACTATATTCTGCAGTGAGTTCTGACTTTAGGGCATTTAGCCGATCCGTCCTTCTTCCGATGAGAATCAGGTCATTTCCTTTAGAGGCAAACAGTCGTGCACATGCTTCTCCGAAGCCGGAAGTAGCGCCTGTTATCAGAACAATGTTATTCATGTGAAAAGTTTAATTTGGGTTTGAAAGAAATAAGTCCAACCACCACTAAGGCAAGTTGGGCAGGGAAACGGTATCTGGCAATCGCTCCAATTACCGGAGTTGTCCATCCAATGAGAAGAAATAACGTGAGGGCAAACACCACCATTCCAAAAATAATTGCCTTTTCGACTGCGTTCAATTTACGCCTCTGAAAAAGTGAAAAGACTAAAAATACACTTAGAAACCAGACCTCCAACATGGAAAGGTATTTTAAGCGGCTGCCCGGATCAAATAGATACGGCCTTAAGTAACTGTTGGCCAGAGCTTCAGGAATGTTTTTCATTAGCTGCACGAATGACTCATTGATAGGGGTGGTTTCAATGAAGCTTCTGCAACCTGGTGTAAAATAGGTGATCCGTAATTTCTTGCCATTGGGATACAGTTTGACAGGGATGGGACTT
>JBEGVI010000060.1:0-3813 GCA_041178485.1 Bacteroidota bacterium
AGGCAGTATCAAGAACCGATGAATCAGATTTTATTTTTGTACTGTTCTGTGAATGTTGTGCACAGGAAACAAATGAAAAAGCGAAAAGCAAAAGGAACAAACATCTCATGCCGTTAAAACAAGGGAACATTGGGAAAGTTCTCAGGGAATATCACTTTCGTCCAATGCATCCCCTCTCAAAAGACGCAAACGTTTACGTGACTCAATGGCATGAAGACTTCCTTTGTAATCGAAAAGAATTGTCTTGTAATATTCCGATGCCTTTTCTTTGTTGTTGAGGTGTTTTTCATGTATTTCAGCCAGGCGGAACAACGCATCATCTGCAAGAATATCTTCGCGGTGGTATTTTAGCAAAGATTCATAAAAAGATACAGCCTCATTCCACAATCCCTGTTGTTCTGATATTAGGCCTTTTCGGTATAGAATTTCATCTGACAAACTGTGATACGGAAAAGATTTATTGATCGAATCATATAAATCAAAAGCCTCTTTAAAGCGGTGTTGCTCAATCAGGAGGTCGGCATTTGCAAACCAGGTCATGACGGTGTAGTTGCTGTCAAGTCCGAAGTTGTCGGTAATCAATAGGGACAATTGCAAGGCATCGTTGGCGATTAATTTGGAGGTCGATTCTTTCAGTACACTAAGTTGCGATTGAGCAAAGTCAAACTCGCCGTCGTAATAAAAGATCCGTGCATTTTTAAATTTAGCCTCATGACCGATAGGTTCGAACTTAAAATCCGCCTCGATCTGCATGTAAAGCAAGGATGCTTCCCAAATGTCGCTCGAAAGCACATGAACATCGGCGAGTTTCATCTTGGTTTCAGCCTTTTGCATGTCCGTCAACCCGGGAATCGTTAGAGTGAAATTCAACAAATCGATGGCCTGTTTGGGTTCATTGGCATAAAAAGCCAGGATATGGCTGAGCTCTATATTTACCGGCACAACGGTTTTCCGTTTTCCAAGTCGCTCTGTTACCGCACGATATTCTTTTAGAGTAATGTCCAGTTCTTCTTTGGAGTAATTTCGGTTGTTGGTGATTTCGAGAAAACGCGCATTGAGCAGTGCACTTTCGGCCTGGTAATAATAGAGTTTGTCCTCTCCGAGCTGAGTCACATATTTGAACGCTTCTCGGGCATTTTCATAAGAATTATTTTCAACGCATACTTTGCCTAATTCCATCACTCTAAGGCCTTGTTCACCCAATTTTTTATCGAGTGCTTTTGCTTGGGTAAGCGCTCCCGTAAAATTCTTCTTCTGGATGTAATACCAGATCAACATTTCGTAATAAATGGTTTTATTCGGATTTTTCTGATTTCGCTCGAGCAACGCTGTACGAAGAAGCCCTGCTGCTTTATTGTCCTCTACGGAGAAATCAATTTGACGGGCAAGAACTGTTTGAACCGTTTCAAGGTATCCGGCATTTAAATCAAGGAGATTGAGGTACTCTGCAAGCATTTTTTCGGTTTCACCCGTTGCCCCGTAAATTTCTGCAAACTGGATGTTTAAAGGATAGCCATCTTTCAGAAGTCTTCTTCCTTTCTCCAAAACCCTAAGAGCCATATCGGTTCTGTTTTTAGATCGAAAGACTTCATACAGTGAAATGATTTGAGAGGGATCTTCCGGCATTTCATCAATCAACGAAGTGTAAATTTTCGAAGCTTTTTCTTCTTCTTTCTGATCCTCATAAAAAACAGCCAGAATCACTCTGTATTCGGTGTTTGTTTTATTTGCAGAGATTTGTTTTTTAATGAGTTTTTCTGCCTCTTTAATGTCTCCTGATTGTGTCAGGCATTCCAGCAGCCGATTGAAATGAAATTTTCCGGGCTCCTTTGAATAAAGTTTCTCATAATAGGTACGCGCCTTTTCAAACTCTCCGTTAGTGTAATAATATTGCGCGAGTTGCTGATCTGTCTCCCCCTGACTGAATGATTGGGAGAACGAGAATAAAAACGATATGACAACAAGCTTTTTCATTTCAACTTATTCTCCTTGAGAGCTTTCTTTTCCTCCAGCTCTGTGGCGAATTTATTCAAATCGGAACGCACGGATTCAAAGCGTTTTAGAATAGTGTTCTTGTGTGTTTTATAGTCTTCAAGAAGTACACCAAGTTGACGAATTTTTTCTTTTTCGAAGGTTATATATTCATCGTATTTATCCCGTTTCCCAAAACCATTCTCTACATCGTTCAATAAGGCCTTAAGAGCTTTTTTCTCACTTTGAATACCTCTTCTCAAACTAGCATACGCAGAACCAAGTGTCTGTTTGTTGAGGTTAATCGTATTGCTTTTTCCTTCTTCTCTTTCTTCTCCTTCTTCCTCTTCTTCCTCTTCTTCATGTTTTGCCATAAAGAACCTTTTTAAAGTCCTGAATTCTTCCATTTTTTGACCTAACAACATGCTGATCGTATCGGCCGTGTAATTGTTTCGGATGCGAAGTTCAAGGCTATTAAAGGCATTTTGGATCGATGCCAACGTGTCAATTCGGTGTTCATTTAAAGCAACCTCTAAACTGTCCGTTCGATCAGTGAGAATTTTTATTTCGCTGAGTTGTTTGTCCCTGTCAAGATCGGCACATGACGACCAGACAAAAGCCAAAAGGAAGAGATACAGAATGTGCTTCATATGTTAAAGATAACATATTAACGCGCGAATGCAATGTCGGGTAACTTTTGCTTCACGTTATTTAACAAAACCGAATCAGGAAATTTTATCAAACCCCGTAAAACGATGCAGAACCTCTGGAATACGAATGCCATCACTGGTCTGGTTATTTTCCAGCAAAGCAGCCACGATTCTTGGCAGGGCCAATGCCGAGCCGTTCAGGGTATGGCACAATTGTGTTTTCTTGTCCTGGTTTTTGAATCGCAGCTTTAGTCTGTTCGCTTGAAACGTATCGAATCTGGAGCAAGAGCTGACCTCGAGCCACTTTTCTTGTGCCGCTGAATAAACTTCAAAATCGTAGGTCATGGCCGATGCGAAACCGGTATCCCCCCCACACAAGCGTAAAATACGAAATTGCAACCCAAGCTTAGTTAAAAGTCCTTTTACATGTTCCAACATCTCTTCAAGGGCTGCCGCGGTATTGTTTGGATGCTCAATACGCACAATTTCTACCTTATCGAATTGATGCAAACGGTTCAAACCACGAACATCTTTTCCATAAGATCCTGCTTCTCTTCGAAAGCAAGGCGTATACCCGGTAAGTTTGATAGAAAAATTATCGTCAGGGAGTATGACATCTCTAAAGATATTCGTCAGTGGCACTTCTGCTGTAGGAATAAGATAAAAGTCGTCTTCGTTAACGTAATACATCTGGCCTTCCTTATCCGGAAGTTGCCCTGTACCATATCCTGAAGCTTCATTCACTACCAGCGGCGGAATGTATTCCTCGTACCCCGCTTTCTCAGCTTCTTCCAGGAAAAATGAAATCAATGCACGCTGAAGTTTAGCACCCTTCCCCTTGTAAAAGGGAAATCCTGCCCCCGTGACCTTAACGCCCAGTTCAAAATCTATCAGGTCATATTTTTTTGCAAGGTCCCAATGGGCAAGAGGTTCAGATGAAAAGACAGGCAGAATACCAGCTTCATACACAATTTCATTGTCCTTTTCATCCTTGCCCGATTTAACAAGTTCATTGGGGACGTTCGGCAAGGTGTAGAGCAGTTGCAAGATTTCATTGTCAAGTTGATCTACAACAAGCTTCAGTTCTGACTCTTTCGCCTTCAATTCGACTGTTCTAGATTTCGCAGAATTGGCCTCCTCTTGTTTTCCTTGTTTGAACAGTTCTCCGATCTGTCTGGCAAGCTGGTTCTGT
>JBEGVI010000061.1:0-18923 GCA_041178485.1 Bacteroidota bacterium
GTCCTTCAAGTTTCTGACCTTCAAGGTTAGGGCTAACCCAGAGTTCAGTTGAACTCAAAGGAAAAGGAATCTGCGCTAAGCTTAATTCCATTTTCTTCTCAACTGATTTTACCTTTTTCAATTTTTTGGAGGCGGCCTTCATTGATGTCGTTTTTGTGACAGCAAGAATGTATTTCTCGACCAGCTGTTTTTTGGAAATATCTGCTTTCTTCATTTCCTTTACAGGTTCTCCGAAGGCATCCAGCATTTCGATCTTGCCATCCGCGTCAAACTTTTTGAGTTTTTCCAGAATCTCCTCGTTTCCAACGACCACAATGTTGCAGTTTTTGGAGGTGAAATAAGTCTGTGCCATTAGAAGTACATCTTCTTTATTCACCGCTTCAAGTCTTTTCAAATAAGATTGATAGTAGTCTTTACTCAATCCGTTGCGAATAATGTTCAATGCAAATCGGGCAATGGTTTGAGGGCGCTCAAGGGAACGGGCAAATCCTCCGGCCATTGAAGATTTTGTTAGATTCAGTTCGTCGTCCTTTACATACTCTGTTGTGATTTTGTCCAGTTCGGAAAGGATTTCTGTTATCGCAGAATCAGTCACTTCATTTCTGAAATTTCCACCAATCGACAACCATGATCCGTCTTCTGTAACGTTCAATGAAGAGTAGCAACCATAGGTGTATGCTTTGTCCTCTCTGAGGTTTTGCATCAATCGCGTACCAAACCCACCGCCACCGAAAATTCCGTTCAGTACGGTAAGCGGCAGTTGATTCTTATCTCCGGTTCTCATTTTAACCGGGAACGACACTTGAATTACAGATTGCACTGCACCTGGCTTCTTAACGAAAATCACCCGATTTCCTTTGTTGAATTGTCCGTCTCCGAGAGTAGCTTTGTAAGCTTCCGGCCCCGACCATTTTGCGAAGTACTGTTCGGCTATTTTTTGTGCCTGTGCTTTGTTGATGTCTCCAACAAATACGAGGTAACTTCCTTTCGGCGTAAAGGTCGATTTGAAATAATTCACGACATCCTCGCGTGTAATTGAGGCAAGACTAGCCTCTGTCATCACGTCTCCGTAAGGGTGCCCTGGAAAATTCACTTTTTTCTCAGCATTGTCTGCCATGGTTCCCGGGTCAGATTTTGCTGAAAGCAATGCAGATTCGTTTTGCTTTTTGATCCGGTCAAATTCCTCTTGCGGAAAATTAGCGTTGTATAAAACATCTGAAAACAGTTCCAATCCCTTGTCAAGATGTTTTGTCAGGCAAGATAAAGAAATGGAATTCTCAGAGGCTTCAAGTGAAGCTCCAATGTAATCCTTTTCACCGTCCAGTTTATCTTTAGTTCTGTTCGTTGTTCCGGACAAGATAAGCGAACCTGCCATGTCGGACAAGCCTGCTTTGTTGCCTTCGATGCGAGGATCTGAACCCATAACAAGGTCAATGGATACTGTTGGCAATTTATGGTTTTCAGAGAGGATTACGGTGATTCCATTGGCGGTCGTGAAAACCTCTGAATCTTTGATGTTGATACTCGGAGCCTTGGTTGCAGCCGGTCTGACTGAGCGGTCTACCTGTCCGAAAAGGACTGTTGGTAAGAGAAGTCCGGTAAGAATGATGTACTTTTTCATAACGGTTCCGTATTATTTAGATTCTTTTGGTAAGTAATGAAGGATTACACGTGAATCCTGTGTCAGGTATTTTTTTGCTACGCGTTGAATGTCTTCCCGTGTGACTTTCATGTAGGCATCGAGTTCTGTGTTTACGCGGTTCGCTGTTCCATAATACACATGGTTGTCTGCAAGATTTTCTGCAACACCGGCAATCGTTGAGTTCGAACTAACGAAGTTGTTTTCGAATTGATTTCGAACTTTTTCGAATTCTTCCTGACTGATCAGTTCGTTCTGTATCTTTTCAATCTGAAGGTCAAATTCTTTTTGTATGTCGTCCAGATTGATCCCGTTTGCAGCAATGGCAGCGAAGATACCTACGCCCGCGTCTTCCAAACCGTAGTTGAACGAGAAGGCGAACGTGGCCATTTCTTTTTTCTCAACGATAGTCTTGTTGATACGTGAACTTGAACCACCCGACAGTACTTCATTCATCATCGAAAGAGCGTATGCATCGGCGTCAGTCTGAGCCGGAAATTTATATCCCATGAAGATTGCGGGCAATTGGATGTTGTCGTAAATCACATCTTTTTTGACACCGCTGAGTTTTTCAGTGTCCTTCTCAGGCCTTGGTATGTCGATGGGCTTCGAAGAGAGGGAGGTAATCAGTCTTTTTGCATTTGGATCCTTGGAATTCATCGGGTCTTTCAAATCGAATTTGCTCTTTGCTACGCCGTAACGCTTTTCAAAGTCAGTTTCGTTAAGATTTTCCAGATCTCTGAAAAGATTGATCGCCTGGCCTTTCGGAATGGAAGCAAAATATTTATCGATCCATTTCTTGGTTTGTTCGATGTTTAAGTCGCCAGCAATGGACAAAGTGGCATTGGCAGGAACATAAAACGTTCGGTAGAAATTCACGTAATCCTCCTCTTGTGCTGCATCGAGGTGTTCCATGCTTCCAATTGGAACCCAATTGTATGGGTGTTTGGTAAACATCCTGCTGAACATCTCTGTCAGGAAGGAGGCATAAGGCTGATTGTCCACACGTTGACGCTTTTCCTCTTTGACTACGCTGCGTTGTGTTTCAATCCCGGTATTGTCCACACGTGCATGCAACAAACGCTCACTTTCCAACCAGATCCCAAGTTCAAGCTGATTGGAAGGAAGGATTTCATAATAATATGTTCGGTCTTGTGAAGTGTTGGCATTTAATGCACCTCCATTTTTTTCTACAAGTTCGCTGTATTCACCGCGACTGATGTTTGACGAACCTTCGAACAGCAGGTGCTCAAAGAAATGGGCAAAGCCCGTTCGTTGCGGATTTTCATTTTTAGATCCTACATGATAGAGAATGGAAACCGCAACAATGGGAGTGGCATGTTCTTCGTGTAAAATCACATGCAATCCATTCGGGAGATCATACTCAACGTACTCGATCTTTTTCTGGGCCATACTTATTCCGGTAGTGGAGAGGAGTAGGCCTGCTAGGACGATTTTCTTCATTAAACGTAATTTTTGTTTCAACATGCAAATAAACTCACTATTTTGTTAGAGTCGAACGAAACATGATGTACGGACTGAATTTTAGTTCAAATGGCAGCCAGACGAGATGATGTCATTTTGGCGCGAAAATTGACCTATCTTCGTACAGTGAAAAACTTCATTTTTCTAATTCTTTGCAGTGTGCACGTTGCTACGAGCGCTCAAAAGGTCATTCCATTCGTTGATTTTAATTTCTACTTCAGAACCTTCGAGAATGACAACTTCAGACAACTTGAATTCCAGCAAATCAAGGAATACAAGGCTGGAGATGATCTGGTAGCTTACATTGACACACGCGGAAATCTTCGTGTGTATGATGGAAATGAAAGGCAGGATATTTCAAACATGAATGTTCAATACCAGGTTTCAGATCATTTACTTGCGTATAATATTGGTCCGACGCTCAATATCTGGGACGGGGGAAAATTGAGGACGCTTACCTATTTTGCGTCAGATTATGTGGTAAAGGACAGCATGGTTGTATTTAAGGATACCCGATTTAACACGGTGAATGTCTATTGGAATAAACAAATTATTGAGCTTTACCGGATGACCGGAGATCTTGCCATGCCTGAGGCAATCGGAGATAATATTTTGGCGTTTAAAGACAATGGAAATTTCTTTAAGGTTTTTTGGAGGGGTCAAGTGTATGATCTGGGTGTTTGGAATAACAGTATTGAATTTCAGGCGGGCTGTGATATCTTGTGTTTTAATGATCCTACCACCCGAACATTTGCGGTCTTCGAAAATGGGAATTTTTTGGATGTCGAATCCTTTTACATGAAGAAGTACAAAGCAGGCAGGGGAATGATCGTTTATGAGGATCTCAATGGAAACCTCAATGTCTATCGAAGTGGAATGAAAGAAATGCTGTCCAATTTTTCAGCATCGTTCTGGGAAGTAAAAGACGACATGGTGGTGTGGGGTGAAAATTCCTTTGTCTATGCTTTTCAGAGAGGACAAAAGGTTCAGGTTTCCAATTACACGCCCAAACTTTATCTGATCAAAAACAATGTGATGGCTTTCAGAAACCAGCTCGGCGGGGTGAGTGCTCTTGTGAATGGCAAGGTGCATGATCTGACAAGCCAGCAAGATGCCGAATTCGAAATTTTTGGAGATGCTGTTTTGGTAAAAATGTTCAACCGTTCATACATTGTTTTCAAAGACGGAAGAATTTTCACTGCTTGAGTTGATAAGTTTCATTTTAGATTTAGGCTAATTCTCCGTTCATTTCGGTAGAGAAGTTTATCTTTGTCAGCCTAAAATCAAACAAGAACATGAATAGTTGGTTCACAGTAAAAGTCAAGTATACCAAACAACTTGAAAACGGAACATTCAAAAGGGTTTCCGAGCCATACCTCCTTGCTGCAATGACATTTACGGATGCTGAAGCAAGAATTTATGAAGAGCTTGGATCTGTAATTCGGGGAGAATTCAATGTGGTCGGGATTACCAGAACGGAGTTGCACGATATTTTTGCATACGACGACGCAGATGTATGGTACAAGGTGAAGGTGACATATGAAGCGGAGGGTGACGACGAGGAAAAAAAGAAGAAGATCTCTCAGAATTTTCTTGTTTCAGCGCACAATATCAAAGATGCCTACGACCGAATTAAGGAATCACTGTCTTCGATGTTGGTCGATTTTCATATTCCCTCTATTTCTCTTTCTCCTATTGTAGAGATTTTTCCGTTCAACGAAGACCTTGACAAAGAACTTTCCAGGACACCTCTGGAATTGGAAGAATCGATTGTGCCAAAAGGAAAAGTTTTCTCGGCTCCGGGATCCTCAGAAGAAGATGAGGAAGAAGTTGATCAGCAGGAAGACAGTGAGTTGGAGGACGAATATACCGACGAAGAATAAGAATGGAGGATTTTATCCTTAAAATGCGGGATGATCATCGGGAATTCGACAAAGGCAGTCTCGAAGGTTTCTTTGGAAATGAACCGTTTGATTTGTTCAAACAATGGTATGCGGATGCGATAGCTTCACAACCTGAGCCGAATGCTTTTGTTTTATCCACGGTAGGCTTGAATAATTTTCCAAGTTCAAGAGTGCTTTACCTGAAGGAGTTACTTGAAAAAAAATTCGTTTTTTACACCAATTACAACAGCCATAAAGGAAAAGACTTGACGGTAAATCCGCAAGCTAGTATGCTCTTTTTCTGGCCGGGACTGCAACGCCAGGTAAGGATAGATGGAACGGTTCAGAAGGTTTCAGAATCTGTAAGTGATGAATATTTTAAATCGCGGCCTCGTGGCAGTCAGATCGGAGCTTGGGCTTCCAGTCAATCGGATTTTCTGAATGACCGGGGCGACCTGGAAAAGAATGTGGAACGTTTTGCTAAAAAATTCCCCAAGGATGTTCCAAGACCTCCGCATTGGGGAGGGTATGAACTCACTCCCTTGCTGGTGGAGTTTTGGCAGGGCCGCCCATCCAGACTTCATGACAGGATCATTTATGAATGGTACGGAAATGCATGGAACGTTTACAGAAAGAATCCGTGAGTATGCACGAACAAGGTCCTAAAGTGACCACCCTGAAAAATGGTTTACGGTTAGTACACTTGCAGGCCAACGCACATGTTGCACATTTGGGGGTTACGATTCTTGCGGGGTCACGATTCGAGAAACCTGGCGAAGAAGGACTCGCACATTTTCTGGAGCATTGTCTTTTTAAGGGGACTCAAAAAAGAAAAGCATTCCATGTTTTATCACGTCTCGATTCTGTTGGTGGAGAGTTGAATGCCTACACGGCGAAGGAAGAAATGTGCGTGTATGCCTCGTTCACACAAGAACATTTTCACCGTGCCTCGGAATTGCTCTCGGATATCGTATTGAATTCAAATTTTCCTGCAAAAGAGATCAAGAAAGAACAAGAGATCATAATCGATGAGATCAACTCATATCTGGACAGCCCTTCAGATAAGATCTTTGATGATTTTGAAGCGTATTTATTCAAAGGACATTCGCTCGGCAACAACATCCTCGGGACGCAGGAAACAGTACGTTCTTTCAGCAAAGAAGATTTGGTCAGATATGTTGAACGATGTTTTACTGCCGGAAACATGGTGATTTCCTATGTGGGTGGATTGCAGATGAATGAAGTGATTCGAACGCTTGAGAATGATTTTACCGGAGTTTGTCATTCCGAGGAAAAAATGGCTTTTGAACCCGTTTTGAATGAGATGCGATTTTCCATCAGATCGAAAGAGGCAAATTACCAAACGCATGCAGTAATAGGAGGATATGCTCCCGGATACGTGAGTGAAGAAAGGAAAGGAATGACCTTGTTGACCAATATTCTCGGCGGACCGGCGTTAAATTCTCGTTTGACATTGGCAATTCGTGAGAAGCACGGATATGCATACAATGTTGAAGCTGGTTACACGCCCTATGTAGATGCAGGCTATTGGAATGTATACTTGGGGACTGACGGTAAAAATCTTGATAAAGCAATCCATCTGGTCTATCAGGAACTTGCCTTGCTACGAAACAAAAAAATGGGCGTATTGCAACTGGCAAGAGCAAAAGAACAGCTGAAAGGTCATCTTGCTTTAGGAATGGATAGCAATTCCGGTCTCATGCTCGGACTGGGCAAAAGTCTTTTACTGTTCAATCAAATTGATACGATTGAGGAAATACATGAGGGTATCGAGCGTTTAACCGCGTCAGAACTCATGGAAATCGCAAACAGGTATTTTCATCCGGATCAGTGTTCAGAACTGATTTTTGAATTGGTCTGATTCTTTTTACACCCTGGTTTAAGAATATTAATTATTCATTGAAGAAACTTGTTTGCAGCCGCACTCATGACCTAACTTCGCTTCAAGTTTAATGGTTATAGTAGTAGATTAGTTTAGGTTTAGAAGCAGTGTTTGGTCGCTGCTGACCGAATCCCCAAAATCGGGAAGTGAACGGCCAAAGACGAGTTCGAAATGATCCAGGGCAGCTTTGCAAAAAGTAGAACGATCATTCCGAGCCGGTAAAAGACTCCAGCAATGGAGTCTTTGCTGTTTTTAATAAAAAAATAAACTCCCCGCTTTTTTATGGGGGGGGGTGTTGATAAAAAATCACTATTTTTTTGAACTACCCCCTTTATTTAAGATTAATTTTGTCAAAAAATTGATTTTATGGCAACCATTAGACAACAAGCGTATCAGGACGTCTTAAACAGAACTCCAAAACACATTCCCCTCGAAGGAAAAATTTCTGAATTGTTTGGTCAACACGTATTTCACCAGGAGGTGATGCGTGAGTATCTGCCGTCGGATGCGTTTAAGTCCATGATGGAGACCATTCAGAACGGAACTCGATTAGACCGTAAAATGGCTGATCAGGTAGCTTCAGCAATGAAGGACTGGGCGTTGACTAAAGGGGCAACTCATTACACGCACTGGTTTCAGCCTTTGACAGGTGCAACAGCAGAAAAGCACGATGCCTTCTTTAAGCCTGTTGGGCCGGGTAAAGCTATAGAATCATTCAATGGAGATCTTTTGGTTCAGCAAGAGCCGGATGCTTCCTCTTTTCCGAATGGAGGAATTCGAAATACGTTTGAAGCAAGAGGATACACAGCTTGGGATCCTTCCTCTCCGGCTTTTGTAATTGGTAAAACATTGTGCATTCCTACGATCTTCATTTCATACACCGGTGAATCACTGGACTACAAGATGCCTTTGTTGAAAGCGCTGCATGCTGTCGACGAGGCTGCCGTTGAGGTATGCCAGTATTTTGATAAAAATGTAACCAAGGTAATTGCCACCCTGGGTTGGGAGCAAGAGTACTTTTTGATCGATCAGGCACTTTTCAATGCGCGTCCGGACCTTATGATGACAGGAAGGGCATTGTTTGGTCATGCTCCTGCGAAAGGTCAACAATTGGAAGACCATTATTTTGTTTCTATTCCTGAACGTGTGAATGCGTTCATGCGTGAGTTTGAAACAGAGTCCATTCGTTTGGGGATTCCTGTGACAACCCGTCACAATGAGGTGGCACCTAATCAGTTCGAATGTGCTCCGATTTTTGAAGAATGCAACCTTGCAAATGACCACAATCTCCTTTTGATGGATCTGATGGAGAAAATAGCGCGTAAACATGATTTCCGTGTGTTGCTCCACGAGAAACCATTTTCCGGAGTGAATGGGTCTGGAAAACACAATAACTGGTCTCTAGGAACAAATACAGGTGTGAACCTTTTGGCTCCCGGGAAGAATCCAAAATCTAACTTACAATTTCTAACGTTTTTTGTAAATACAATCAAAGCAATTCACGATTACGACATCGTGCTAAGAGCGTGTATCGCCAGTGCTGGAAATGACCACCGACTTGGAGCGAATGAAGCCCCTCCGGCAATCATTTCGACGTTTATTGGTTCTCAGCTTTCTGCTTTGCTGGACGACATTGAGAAGAATGTAAAGGGAGGAAAAATGACACCTCAGGACAAGACGGAGTTGAAATTGAACATTGGAAAGATTCCGCAAATCATGCTCGACAATACGGATCGAAACCGTACGTCACCGTTTGCCTTTACAGGAAATAAATTTGAATTCAGAGCAGTAGGTTCTTCCGCCAATTGTGCTTCGGCGATGATCGTATTGAATACCATCATGGCAAAACAACTGAAGGAATTCAAAAAATCAGTGGATGTTCGAATCAAAAAAGGAGAGGGCAAAGATGAGGCTATTCTGAAAGAACTTCAGAAGCTAATTAAAGAGTCTAAGCGCATACGTTTTGAAGGCAACGGATACGGAGAAGAATGGGTGAAAGAGGCAGAAAAGAGAGGCTTGAAAAACCTCAAAGATACACCCCGTGCACTTCAGGTTTGGGGAGACAAAAAAGTGATTTCTCTTTTTGAGGAAATGGGTGTGCTTTCTCCACGGGAACTTGAAGCCAGAAAAGAAATTGAATTCGAAAATTACATCCTGAAGTTACAAATCGAAGCGCGCATCATGGGCGATGTCGTGAGTTCCATGATCATTCCTGCTGTTGTAGATTATCAGAATAAGTTGATTCAGAATGTTCAGGGACTTATTGATGTGCTTGGAAGCAAAGCCGGCAAGGAAGCCGCGAAAACACAGATTGATCTGATCCAGCGAATAGCCATTCACACCAATAAAATGAAAGCGGCCGCAGATGCGATGTTGATGGAACGTAAAGCTGCCAACAAAATTGGACATGCTGAGGATAAGGCGTTTGCGTATTGTGATAAGGTTAGAATCTATTTCGAGGAAATCCGTTACCATGCAGATAAACTCGAGCTCTTAATTGAGGATGAATTGTGGCCTATGCCTAAGTTCAGGGAGATGTTGTTCACGAGATAAGAATCAGGCCCGGTTTGTCCGGGCTTTTTTTTGATTCTTTATTGCGGTTTAGAAAGGGATCATTACCTTTGTTTAAAATTATTCTAAATAAGGTGCACGTCATTTTAGCAGATAGCAATGAACTCGTTCGCGTTGGACTGCGCACCATTCTCAATACACACGGAGGTTTTAAAATAGTGGGTGAGGCTCGGGACAGCAAGGAGCTTCAGGGGTTAGTAAAGAATTTTGACGTTTCGGTAGTTCTTATTGATTACACGTCTCCGGGGTTTGACATTGAAATCATACCCAAACTTACTTCGAAAAGAAAGGACATAAGATTCGTTGCCATAACTCCTGAACAGTCTGCTCAGACGTTGGTAAATGCATTGCGCTCCGGTATTCAGAGCTATGTAAAGAAAGATTGTGATCTTACAGAAATCATCAACGCAGTAGAGGAGACCTGGAGAGGCAATAAGTTTTTTTGCGGTCAAATCCTTGAGACCATTCAACGTGCTTCGATTGATGTGAATGACATTGATTTTGAATCCTTTACTTGTGAGCCGGTTCTTTTGTCTGTGCGAGAAAACGAAATCATTACATTAATTGCAGAAGGATGTACAAATGCTCAAATCGCCGAGCAGTTGTTCTTGAGTAACCATACCATTAACACGCACCGAAAAAACATCATGTCTAAGCTGGGCGTTAAAAATACCGCAGGTATTGTGATGTATGCCGTAAAAACGAATCTCGTCTCGCCAAATAAATTTCTGTTTGCCGCAGAAACGAATTGAATTTCTCGGTGTAGGGAATTATTTCGCCTGAGTCCAATTTTTTATATCCTTAAGTTCCCCCCAGGTTAGGTTGATAGTTTCATCCGGAAACAGAACCACATCGTAATGGAGATTCTGAAGTTTTAAAAAGATGAACTGAGCTTAAAAAAGTGATTTTGTCTTTGAACTTCAGATTTTTTTTTAATTTAAATGAACCATCTTTCTCCATAGGTGTATTTCCCTGCTGATATTGATGTATGAAGTATTCAATTCTGATTTTTACCATTCTGTTCATGGCCTGCTCAAGGAGCCGGACTGCCTCATGTAATGCATATGGTGATGGAAATACCGAGACCGGGGATAACCATTCCGCACCTGCTTCTGTTTCTGATACCATTTCTCAAATTTCTGAAGTAAGAATTGCCACTGTGGCCTCGAAAAAAAAGACATCTCAATCCATCAAGTTTGAGGATGATTTATCGGCTAATTCCGAAGATAAAGTATCCAAAGATCAACAAATAAAGATTTCTTTGGAACGCTTGAATGCATTGAATGAATCGGTTTCGCGTCAAAGTTCTCAAAGAACACCCCTGGTGCAGTCACAAGCGCAAATCGAACAGGAGCTCGCTCTGTTAGAAAAGCTTTCACCCAATTCCTTTGAATTTTATTTGAATCACTATGTGGCCGGGAAGCATAATGTGAATCTGATCTCAAGTTTAGAAAAAGCAACAAAATTGGAACCACAACACCCGCAAGTAATCAGTCAATGGGCTGCGTATGGAATTATTTCTGACAACGAAACTTTGGCTTCAAGGTACTTAAATGATTGGTTTTCTGAACAAGCAGACTCCCAATTTACGATCGATTACGCAATGAATATGTTGAATTCAGTGGATGAAAATGGAGCCTTGTTTGTCCATGGTATTGAGGACACCTACAGTGCATTTTATGTGCAATTACTCAGAGGAATCCGTCGGGATGTTCGTGTAATTTCGCTTGAATTATTGCAAAGCGAAGCCTATCGAATGAAGTTGAATAAGGAAGGCTGGAAACTTCCGTTGGAAAAGACCATCGGTCCTGAATTTCTGAAGGAATTCTGCGATTTAAATTCAGCAAAGGACATTTCACTCTCCTTAACTATTCCGAGGGAGTATTTTGATATCAAAAGTTCATCACTTTATCTTGTGGGAGTGACATTAGTGCATTCTTCAGATCCTTCCTATCAGAATTTCTACAGAAATGAATTGATTTGGAATGAAAAGTGGAATAAAGATTTCTTACAGCAATTCACGAATGAAACTTCGATTAGGAGAGACAAAATTTCAAATTACCTGCCTGTCCTGCTTCAATTTCATTCAGTATATGAACAAGAGGGCAACACTGCTTTACAACAGGAAATTGATGTGTGGATTAAAAGAATTGCCCAATACTCCGGGAAATTGGAAGTGATCGATAAAATTACCCCGAACAAGGAATGAAGTTGTTTAAGGCAACATACCATACGATGTCCGACGAAAATCTTATGATTTCGATGGAGAAGGGCGAGAAGGCCGCGTTTGACGAGCTGTATCAGAGGTATGCGGCCCCGTTGCGTAATTATTTTAAGCGCATGCTCTGGAAAGATTCTGAAAAGGCTGAGGATTTTGTACATGACCTTTTTGCAAAACTCATCCGAAATCCCAATTACTTTGATCCTTCGCGTTCCTTCAAAACGTGGGTATATTCTGTTGCGAACAACATGTGCAAGAATGAATACAAGAAACAGGAAGTCAGAAAAGGGACCGTGAATGGGGTGGAGAACCATTATGGACTAAGCGATAAAAGTGTAAATGTTATGACGGAGGTACAAGAGTCACAATTTAAAGAAGCTTTTGAACGGTCATTGGATGAACTTGACCAAAAACATCGGGAAGCTTTCCTTCTGCGCCATGTGGATGGACTTTCTATAAAAGAGATATCGGAAATATTGAATGCAAATGAAGGAACAATTAAGTCAAGGATATTTTATGCAATTAAATACCTTGCTGCGGATTTAAAAGAGTTTGATCCTGTTCTAAATGCTTGAGTTATGGAAAAAGAATGTGTTGAAATTATAAGGTCTAAATCTTTTGAGGAATTGTCCAGCGAAGAACTGAACATGTTGTCAGAATGGTGTGCCAACAAAGAAGAATTTGAAGGACTTAAACTGGTATTTACAGGGGTGGATATTCTTCGTGAAGAAAATCACACGAACAATTCGGATAAAACCAAAGCATCTCTCGATCAGTTGTATGCAGAAAAACATCGCAAACGTGACGAGAGGAAATTATACCCATTGCTTATGGTTGCAGCAGTGACGATCTTTGTTTTTCTTACCTATGTGTTCTGGAATAAAAAAGAAACGACATATACAGCACGTGAAAAACAAGACGTTGTAAACAGTGAAAAAAGAGTGAAAGTAAAAAAACCAACAAATTCTCCAAAAGAACAAGAAATCAAAAAGGAAAGCGTTTTAATTGCAGAGAACAGCGATTCATTCGTTTACAATGATCCTGCACAGAAAGCTGCTTCAGGCTCATATGAGGAATCCACCTCCGGTGAAGTTGATATACAGGCTATGGATACAACGAGTGAGGTCAGCTATACCTTTTCTGTGACTCAACCTGAAAGTTCTGCGATGCCAACTGCGCGTTCAGAGGAACCGGATTTCAGTCATCCGGATGGAATTTATAACGGCAGAAAGATGGTTAAAAAGTCTGTGTCCCTGAAAGAGGAACAAAACATTCTTGATTTGATTACACCTGCATTTTAGGAGGATCGCAAAACGAAATGTTCTTTTTCCTGCATGTTCCTTTTCCAAACCAATCCAATTGAAAACAGGTCCACAGTAACGTGATAGGAAGGGAGTTCGATTATTCGCTTCCATGCATCAAACATATCACTGCTCCATCGAATGTCATCGAGAATAAAGAGCGTGTTTTCATGTGTTATTTTGTCCAATTCAGACAAATATTTGAGAAGTGCTTCGCCATCATGATGTCCGTCAATGTATACGAGGTCGTAGGAATTTTTTGATGAATGACTTTCTAAAAATTCTTCGAAAGAACTATTGATTGCCTGAATGTGATCAGACCTTAAGATTGAATTGAGTTTTTTCGCGATTTCGAAGGTCTGTGGACATCCTTCAACCGTAACAATTCTGGCCTCAGGATGGCCGTGATGCAAAAACCAGGTACCAACCCCAAGAGATGTTCCAAATTCAAGTATGCTCGACGGTTTGAAGTGCCTGGACAACTTAAACAGCAGTTCTCCCTTTTTTCCTCTGCTGCTGCTTGTTTTAAAAATTTCGCGAATCGTTCGGTTCTCTTTCAAGTGCCGTGAGCCTTTGCCTAGATCGGTTACCTGAATATTCTCTTTTGATTTGAGGAGTGTTTTGAACAGTTCTTCTTGTTTAGATCGGATATCATCTGTGAGTTCAATACGTATACATTTGTCAGACAGCGAATAGACAAATGGCGAGTGAATCCCATGTCTTCGCTTGGCATTCCACTGATATTTTATAATTTCGGCAAAGATATTCACGCATCGAAGTTACATTATTTGTTCATGTCGTTTCCAACTCGCGATGAGGAGATAAACATTCAAAGGTCAAAATTTCTTGCTCCTTCTCCAAGCATGCAGTTGGTTGCCCCTTGTAGTTATGGGAATGGGATACTTGCCGTTTCCGACGACGAAAGAGAATATTACCGATCTGTTTTTCTTGAAAATCAATGTGCAGTTTCTTTTTTTATTCCGGCATCCGGTGCTGGATCCAGAATGTTTGATTTTTTGCACGAATACCTCAAGGATCCGGAATCGCAAAATCTCACGAATGTAGAGCGATTTTTGAGAAACGTGAAACAGTTTGCTTTTTCAGAGAAAATAGCCCCTGAGATCTTACAATCCTTTCAAAATGGCACGTTGAAAATCAATGAATTCCTAAGGTATTTATTGTTCAAGGAAGGATTAAACCTCTCTTCTTCACCGAAAGGACTCATACCCTTTCACACATCGAATACAATGCTGTTGAATCCTGTACAGGAATATTTGCTGCAGGGAGAAAAATTGCGGGGGAGAGAAAAGCATTTTCATTTTACGGTTCAGCAGGAATATCTGAAACACTTTGAAGAAAGTATTGCTTTTCTCGAGAATGTAATGAATTTGAAATTTTCTTATTCATTTTCTTTTCAGGATCCAAATTCTGATTCCTATTCCTTCCGCAGCGATGGTTCACTCTTCACAGATGAGAGCGGAAATCCTTTGATGCGTCCATCGGGACATGGGGCACTTCTTGAAAACGTGTCGCTTCTGAAAAATGGAATAATATTTATAAAAAACATAGACAACATACAGCACTTGAACAAGTCCCTTGATTCAGTGGAAGCACTTGAATTTTTAGGAGGGTTACTGCTGGAGATTAAACAAATGACATTGGAGGTGTTCAACAATCCAACTGAGCGTGCTTTGAAAATGTTAAACGAACGGTATCAGTTAATCTTTCCCGATCAACTTTCCTTTTTTTCAACAGAAGATGGAATTCGAAAGCTTCTCCAAAGACCATTAAGAGTGTGCGGAATGGTAGAGAATGAAGGGCAACCCGGAGGAGGTCCGTTTTGGTTGAAATCAAAAGGAGTCATTTCAAAGCAAATAGTTGAAAAGGCTCAAATAGCATCGAATGAAGAGCAAATGGACATTATGATGCGAAGTACGCATTTTAATCCGGTGTTTATGGCATTAGATCCAACTGATTTCAACGGTAAAAGGTATGATCTTCAAGAATTTGTTGACCAGGAAATGTATTTTAAAGTTAATAAATCTGTCAACGGAAATTCCATTGGATACATCGAAAAACCCGGACTTTGGAATGGATCCATGGCGCATTGGAATACTGTTTTTGTGGAATTGCCTTCCTCGGTATTTAGTCCTGTAAAATCAATTCTTGATCTACTCGATAAAGCACATCTTGCGGATTGAAACAGTATGATCAGTGCAGTTTTGAACGTTTGATTAGGTACTTCAGCAAAACGTCGTTGTAGCCATCCTCAATCGCCGCCGGCATAAAATCAATTCGGTTATTCGCGCAGCGAACTTTAATCTCTTCAAAATATTTTTGAATGGCTGTTTTATAGGTGTTTTTAATTTCCTCGGGCCGTATTTTCATTCGTTCACCGCTTTCCATATCGATAAGCTCATAGGGACGATCTTCGAGTTCAAAATCCAGTTCGCTTTGTTTTTGAGTAACATGAAAAAGGATGACCTCGTGCTTGTTGTGTTTCATGTGCTGTAACGCTCCAAAGAGTTCATCCATACGCTCCGGGTCGTCGAGGAGGTCTGTGAAAATCACGATTAAACTGCGCCTGTGACACAGTTCGGCAATGTCATTCAATGACTTTACTGAATCCGTGGTTTTCATCTTGTCAGGAGTATAGGATCCCAGATGTTTTTCCAGTTCCGCATACAAATGATGAAGATGTGCATTGGACGACCTTGCCTTCGTATGAAGCAAGACCTCTTCAGCAAACATCGAGATACCGATCGCATCGCGTTGTCTTCGGAGCAATTCAATCAATGAGGCAGCAGCATACACTGAAAATGTATATTTGTCCGCAGAGCTGTCTTTTGGGAAAAACATTGAACCCGAGCAGTCAATGACGATCTGACAACGAAGGTTTGTTTCTTCCTCATATTTTTTTGTAAACAATTTCTCGCTTCGGCCATAGAGCTTCCAGTCAATATGCCTCGTGGATTCTCCGGTGTTGTAAAGACGGTGCTCCGCAAATTCAACAGAAAAGCCGTGATAAGGACTTTTGTGCATCCCTGTAATAAAGCCTTCGACTACTTGTTTTGCCAATAATTCGAGATTGCCAAAATGTCCAAGATCTGCCCGGTTAATTTGCGAAGTCATATCTCAAATTTAAATATAAATGCCGATAGCTGAGAATATCTTTGTTTACACAATCGAAACAAGCGGTAAAATCTATTTGAGTCTATCCATCTATTTGTATCTTTAGGCATGTTTCCAAGAAAAGCGAAGACCGTTTTATTGTCATTTCTGCTGGTTTTTCAGTCACTCTTAACCTTTGCTCAGGTCATTGAGCCGAAACATACATTTAACATCGAGCTGGGGCTTCCGAATGGACTTTCCAATCCTGCCTTTAAAAATATCATGCAAGGACTGGTAAATGTTTCTGCATATTATCAATATGATTTCAAATACCATCTTACGCTCGGAATAGGGGGGAGATATGGCTATTTTGGAATCAATGAATTTAAAGTTCCGAGTCCCGTGCTGGGGGGGGGGCACTCTGCCGGTGGTTTTCTGAAGGTGGGATATCAAAAGTTTATGGGACCTCGTTTTGCCATGGATCTCGGACTCAAGGTAGGATACAGTCAGTTTTGGTTCAAAACCAACAGAAATGATACGTTAGGAATCAATCCTGTTGTGACTGATGGCATCCATATTGAACCGACAGTGGGTTTGATATTAACTGCTGACGAACAGAATTCTTATCGTTTTTTTGTGTCTTACCAGGCTTATGGGTTTGCATTCAAACCGTCTATGATTGGACTGGAAACCTTTGGAGGGTATGATCCGGCTGATTTTGGCAAACCTACAGGATGTCTTGTTATAGGTTTTGGATATACCTACTATTTTGTGAAGAAAGAATGAAGCTGATCATCCGTGAGATTAGAGTTTCAGACAACAAAATGATCGCTAAGATCATTCGTGATGCACTCGACGAATACGGAGTTGGGTTGCCGGGAACGGTGTACACAGATCCTACCACAGATCAGTTGTACGGATTATTTCAAGTGCCAAATGCTGTTTATTGGATCGTAGAGAGGGAAGGAGGAATTGTTGGAGGTGCCGGTCTGTATCCTACGCAAGGCCTGCCGGAAGGGTATGTAGAGCTCGTAAAATTATACTTGAATAAGGAATCAAGAGGGAAGGGCATTGGTAAAATGCTCATTCAGAGATGTATTGACTCAGCAAATGGTTTTGGCTACCGAAAAATTTATATGGAAACCATGCCTGAATTGGCTGATGCGATAGGATTGTATACTAAAATGGGATTTCAATCCCTTGGTTCTTCGATAGGAAATTCGGGGCATTATTCCTGCACGATTTGGCTTGAAAGAGACATTTGATTTTGATTAAACGGAATTACATGTTTAGGTAAATTTGGTTTTTTTAAATAATTCTGCTATTATTGAATGTTGTTTGTATTTAAACGAGCGCAGTAAAACTACTACATTTGATTTCCGGAGTGAAATATTCACATCGTCACTTTTGCACAACATTTTGCTGTAAAGTATTGATAAAAAGTATTTTATTTTCAATACTTCTATGCTCAAAACAATTCATAAACATCTTTTTTTTTAGAAAAGGTAACCAAATAAATATGCCTTCGTACAAATGCGCATTCGACATGCCATTTCGATGGTTTGAATGATATAAAATAGAACTTATGAGACAAATTCTTACAAGGTTAACTTTAGTTCTCTCAGTAATGTTGCTGACGAAACAAACGTTTGGACAATGTTCTCCGGACATTTTGCCGCCCACGATTACCACCTGTCCGCCCAGTGCTACTTTTTTTGTAGACGCGGCTCCGGCTGGGAGTTGTGTGCACACGATAACAAGTACGGAGCAATCTGTATTGTATCCGGGGGCATCTGACAACTGTACGCCACCGCCAAGTTTGACGTATCAACTTACGTACTATCCGAATGGACTTCCTTCTGTCGGGCCTGTACTTAATCCTGTTCTTACGGGCATTCAGTTGCCTCCAGGGCCAAACTTATTTGTTTGGCGGATTGTTGATGCTGCCGGAAATATTTCGGCGCAGTGTTTTTACACAATCACCGTAGTAGATAACACGCCTCCTAGCATTACCTGCGGTGTTACAGGAGCACAGAACGTAACTGCAGCTGCAAACTGTAAATATGCAGCACCCGCAGGATGGAATGCAACTGCCACAGATAACTGTCTTGTGAATTCGTTGACATATGCTTTGACGGGTGCGACAACGGGAACCGGAACAAACATCAGTGGTGTTGAATTCAACCTCGGTACAACAACCGTTACCTGGACAGCTACTGACAATGCTTCACCTGCGAACACGTCGACATGTTCATTTACCGTAGTTGTTACCGATGTTACTCCACCGGTGCTTACGTGCAACAATACTACCAACCAGAACCTTAATACGGATGCAGGGGAGTGTAATTACACTCAGACAGGGTCAGGATGGAATGCATCTGCAACGGACAATTGTACCGTTATTTCCGTTCTTGCAAACCTAACTGGTGCAACGACAGCATCCAACCTGGCCACTCTTACTGGTCAGGATTTTAGTTTGGGTACAACGACAGTGACCTGGACTGCCACGGATGGTGCGGGCAACACGACAACTTGCTCCTTCACAGTTACCGTTTCCGACATCGTTCCTCCAGTGGTGACCACATGTCCTGCAAACCAGACTGTAAGTATGAACCCAAATACCTGTACGTACACGCACACTGGCACAACATGGAATCCAGTTGCGACAGACAACTGTACATTTACTATGGCGTATGCATTGACTGGTGCTACAGTTTTGCCATCGGGAGGGTCAACACTCAACGGACAAGTGTTCAACCCGGGAGTGACGACAGTAACATGGACGATCACAGACATAGCGGGAAATACT
>JBEGVI010000062.1:0-2596 GCA_041178485.1 Bacteroidota bacterium
AAAAAAATAGTTTATCCGATTTGTACTGCAGCCCTTTTAATGTTGTCAGCAGCAATGACAGTGTCTGCGCCTTCCTACACAATTAAAACGGGATACAACATTGAATTCAAGAGTAAGGACCCTTCAGGAGTCTTCAAAACCTTGAAAGGCAATATTTCATTTGATGAAAATGATTTGGCATCCTCGAAAATCAATTTTACAATTCCTGTCTCCTCCATCAGTACCGGAAATGGGATGATGAATAAAAAGGCGCTTACAGAGGAGTGGTTTGACGCTGTAAAATACCCTGATATTAAATACGTGTCTTCCAAGATTGAAAAATCGGGCGATTCGTACAGTGTTTCCGGCACATTAACTATCAAGGGAGTGGCAAAAGAAAAAAAAGTTCCTATGAAGGTGACAAAAAATGGGTCAGATCTTACCTTATCGGGAGCCTTTACAGTGAATCGTGCAGACCATAAGGTAGGAAAGAAAAGTGATGCAGTGCCCGATATTATGAATATCACTTACAGCATCCCAATTTCTAAAAAATAACTTATGTTCAAAAAGCAACTTTTACATGGTGCAACAGCCGGAATTCTTTCTGGTTTGGCATGTTACGTCTATTACACCGTGCTGAAGGATGAATTCATGTATGATTTCTCAAGTATCATCTCGGAAATGAATTTGTTTGGTGCGTGTATGTTTGGAACCGTTCTTGCTTCTTTGGGTTATTTTCTGGCCCTTAAATATGTCCCTAAATATGGAGAGATCATATTTAATCTTGCATTTGCATTGCTTGTTTTTGCAAGTTTGATTTCACCTATGCTGCATAAGCTGCCACTTGACTTTGATGAATACCTTACCCTTATTTTTCCAACGTATGCCATGACCATGCATTTCTTTCCCTATGTGTTTTGGTATGCCGTAAAACCTTTTTTCAAGGATTGATGCTATGAAATATTTTGTGTTGTATTTTCTTGGCTGTTGTTTATTCTTTCTTTCTTCGTGTAAAAAAGATAAAGTGGAAACAGAATGTCTGACGAATGAAACAATACTTTTTAACGATCAGATAAAACCGATTATTCAAAACAATTGCATCTCTTGTCATGGTCCTGGAATGACATCACCCAACCTCAGCGGCCATGTAAACGTTGCTGCAAATGCAACAAAAATTTTAAATTCTATGAACGGGACAGGGTCTCAACTTATGCCACTTGGAGGTCCTGCACTCAATGATACATTGATTTCGCAATTTTCATGCTGGATCAGCCAGGGAAAACAAAACAATTAATTTTAAAATTACATCTATGAAAAAAAGCTACTTTTTACCAATGTTCATCCTTGCAGTTGGAGGTCTTTCTCTTCAAAACTCTGCAGAGTTTAATTATTCAAATCTACATGCCGAAAGAAACGGTGGAGGAGCATCGCCCGGAAGAACAGGTGCGCCGGGGGAAACAAATTGTACAGCCTGTCATTCGGGATCTGTTCTTGATGGGACAAGTGAAAACATTTTGACAGTTCTGGATGGTTCGACTCCAATAACTGAGTACACGCCCGGATCTGTGTATACTGTCTCTCTTTCAATGGCATCAAATCCTGCAAAAAAAGGATTTCAATCAACTGCATTAGACGGCACCGATGCCATGGCAGGTTCGTTTCTTGCTGGTACTACAACTACTATTAGTGGCACAAGTGTAAAGTATGCGAACCATAACTCTTCAAGCAATACGAGTGCGACGTCATCATGGACTTGGACGTGGTCAGCTCCGGTTACAAATGTTGGGGATGTTACTTTCTATGTTGCGGCAAATAAGGCCAATGGTAACAACAATGTTACAGGTGACGAGATCTATCTTTCGCAACACACCATTGCTGCACCAACCGGGGCAGGGGTGGAGGAAAGTGCTTCTCCTGTCAGTGGCTTGTCCCTTGGGTTTGATCCTGTGAATTCAAAACTTAAGTTGAAATTTAATACGTTGATTTCTGGTGAAATGACCTTGAACCTTCTGGATATAAATGGTAAAGTAGTCATGAACAAAGAAATTGGAACTTCAATGATTGGCAAGAACGATCAGTCTGTTCAGCTTCCTTCGGATTTAAAAAATGGAATTTATGTTGTTCACCTGCTGGTCAATAACAATACAATTTCAGGTAAAATAATGATTAACAAATAATCTTGAAGTCTTAGTTGAGTCTCTTCTCAACCAGAGTTTCTACTTTTTTGAAGAATTGAAATGGCGTGTAAGTGCGCCATTCAATTTCTTCGAGTTCACCACCCATAGCAAAGTAATGATCGATCTGAATTCGCTCGAATTCTGACAGTACATGGTCGTGAAAATTAATCAGCGCAATCCATCCTTCTTCAACTTCGTCAAACCATTCTTCGTAATAACAATCGTCGGAAAAGTGGTAATTCAGCACATTTTCACCGATAAGAATGAATTTGTTAATACCGCTGTGCATCAATGGTTCGATGATGTCACGTTTCAGTACCATGATGTCATTTTCAATGGCATCGTTCCATTCACCGATCATTTCGATTACAGCAAACTGATCTTCGTATTCAACAAATAGAATTTTTATAAACAAGGTGGAAGAACCGAAATAATCCCAT
>JBEGVI010000063.1:0-6132 GCA_041178485.1 Bacteroidota bacterium
CTTTATGAAATGGTTTGTCATACGGAGTAAGGAGAATATTCAAGCCGGCGGATACTTTTCTGTGCTGGAACGCATCGTCAAGGAGGATTACCTCTAAATCAGGATGTTGTTTAAGAAGTTCTTTCACTCCGGTTTTTCTGTTTTCACAAACGGCAACGGTGACATTTTGACCAAATTTCTTCCGATACAGCAGGGGTTCATCACCTACTTCAGAAGCAGTATGGCGGTCTTCAACAAGCACAAATCCATTTGTTTTTCGACCATAGCCGCGACTGAGGATAGCGACTTTTTTATCCGTGGAAAGTTTTTCGGCAAGATAGGCTACATGAGGTGTTTTTCCGGTTCCTCCTGTACTGAGGTTACCTACGCAAATGGATTTTACGGGAATCCTCCAGGACTTAAGAATTCCAAAATCGAAGCATTTGTTACGGAGAAACGTAATCAAGCCATAGACCCATGAAAAAGGCAAAAGAAGTACTCTGAAGTTCATCTTAGCCCAAAGATAGGGTTATTGCGCCGAATAATCAGAGAATTCCTGTTCGTCGGCGTAATAGTAAATCCGAAGCAAAGCCGTATCATTCAGGAAGTCGATTTTTCCGATTTCCACACGATTGATAGTGATGCCGGTTCGTTTCTCAAGATCAGCCTTCATTTCTTCATACTTGTCAGGAGTGATGAGGTCTATTCGCTCATAGGTGACCGTCTTTCTTGTTTCGTGCTTGACGAGCCACAGGTTTTCCAGGCCGTAGGTAAGCAGTACAACCGAAACATTGATAATGCCCATTTCAGCAATACTGATCTGGTTTGATGCCAGGGAGTTCACGACGCTCACACCGATGATCAGAAATAAATAGGTCATTTCCTTGATCTCAATGGCGTCTGTACGATAGCGGATTATACCAAAAATGGCGAATAATCCCAGTCCCATCCCTGTATCAATATCTAGTTTCTTCAGGCCAAAGCACAAGAAAAAAGTAATTGTACCGATCAGGTAATAGGTGAACAGGTAGTCTTTTCGCTTTGTTTTCGGGTAGTAGAGGTAACGAATCAAGATGGTCAGGAAAGTAGTGTTCACTGCCAATCGAATGAGGAGTGTATATGCATCATTGCTCATCCAGGTCAAGCCCATGGAATCTGTCGTTTTAGCAAGTGGCAATAGGATTTCAGGCAGCATATGCGTTAATTTTTTTAAGTTGAAGTAATTTTCGTTTAAAACGATTGAATTTTAATCGGTTGCCATACAGTTCGATAGAGCCTATACAATATTTGCTTAGACGGTAGGGACGAATGCCTAAAGATTTCATCAGTTGAAAGAAAGGTGAGCTTCTGTCAACTGTTTCCTGCTTCAGTTCTGCAATGATGAGGTTGGAAAAGTGTATTGATTCTTCATTCCATCTGAACTTCAGGTCAAAATCCAGTGTAAGTCGCTCATTCGAAAATTTATTTACGAGGGTAAGTCGGTGAAACGAGTTCCATAGCACAGCGTTCAACTGATGTTCCGACTGTAAGACATTACGAATGAAGTCAAGGTGATTTTGGTTTAGAACATCGGGAATTTCGTCCACTTTCACTCTTTTTTTATCTGTTCTCCCTTTTATTTTATGTTTGATTTCCAGAAAAGTCAAATTTGACTCGACGTATTTTCTGAAGCGGACTTTGAATCTGTTGGTTCTACCGTTATGGTGGTCTCTGAAAAATTTAAAAGCCTCATCATCCAAATACAAGCTTTCATAAAATGGACAGCGTGTATTTTCAATTTCTAAAATTCGGTACGTATGAACTAGTTCAGGAAGAATTACCAAAAGCTGGTCTTTGGAGAAAGCAAATTTTGTGTCCACGCGATTCATGAGTTTCACTCTGTCCATTTCCAGAAGAGAAATCGGTTCTAAGTGTCCAAGTGCTTGCTGAATGCTTGAATCCATGGGTTAAAGATAGCAGAATACCTCAAATTCTTAATATAAACGTAACATTGAATCAAAAAGTTAGTCAGTGGAAGAAATTCATTTTTCTACATTTGTTTCATGAGAAAGAAAATCTTGCTTTTGGGTTCAGGCGAATTGGGAAAAGAATTCGTGATCGCTTGTCAGCGACTGGGCCAGTATGTTATTGCTGTGGATAGTTACGAGGGTGCACCTGCGATGCAAGTCGCTCACGAGCACGAAGTCATCAACATGCTTGATGGGGACGAGCTTGACAGAATCGTCGCCAAACACACGCCTGACATGGTAGTGCCTGAGATTGAAGCAATCCGAACAGAACGTTTCTATGACTATGAGAAGCAGGGCATTCAAGTGGTTCCGTCAGCTAAGGCAGCGAATTTTACAATGAACAGAAAAGCCATTCGCGATCTGGCGGCCATTGAGGTGGGAGTGCGTACGGCACCATACAAATATGCAACTTCTCTGGATGAACTCAAGGCCGGTGTTGCATTTACGGGAATTCCGTGTGTGGTTAAACCCCTTATGTCTTCCTCTGGAAAAGGTCAATCGGTAATCAAATCAGAATCAGACATTGAAAAAGCCTGGAATTACGCCATGGAAGGTTCGCGTGGTGATTTAAAGGAGGTCATTGTTGAAGGTTTTATAGATTTTCATTACGAGATCACCCTCTTAACCGTAACTCAGAGAAATGGCAATACTTTATTTTGTCCGCCAATTGGACACCGTCAGGAACGAGGCGATTACCAGGAAAGCTGGCAGCCTATGACGATGGATCCTGTTCACCTTAAAGAAGCGCAGGACATGGCAGCCCGGGTTACAAAGGCGCTTGGAGGATCAGGCATTTGGGGTGTCGAGTTTTTCATTACAAAAGACGGTGCATATTTCTCTGAATTGTCTCCTCGTCCGCACGATACGGGTATGGTTACGCTTGCCGGAACACAGAATTTCTCAGAATTCGAGTTGCATGCCCGTGCTATACTGGGAATTCCAATTCAAGAGGTGAAGTTGGAACGAAATGGCGCGAGTGCCGTGGTGTTAGCTCATTCAGAAAGCAATTCGCAGCCGGAATACACTGGATTGGATAAGGCCGCCTCTTTTCCGGATACAGATTTCCGGATTTTTGGAAAACCAACAACTCGACCTTATCGAAGAATGGCCGTGGCTTTGGCATATGGCAATCAAAATGTTACAGAATTGGTAGAGAAGGCTAAGTCCGTTGCAGCTGAGATTACTATTAAGTAATGAAATCCCATTACGACATTAACGAAGGCACCACTGGAGCTAACGGATTGTTCGCGTCAATATTCGGATTTATTGGGATTGTTTTACTCATAATTTCACTCCCGTTAGCCTTAATATCATTTGTCTTTTGTGCCTTTTTTGCGCTTATGACAGAGGGACTTGAAATTCGAAAGTCAACGAATGAATACCGTAAATACTATGATTTTTTCGGACTTCGAACCGGCAGTTGGCGAAAAATGCCCTTTGTCCATTTGGTCGAGCTTATCCCAAAGGTTAGAAAAACGAAGGTTAAAAGAAGTTTGCCACGTCACGTAGGATATTCAGAGGAAATACCCTTTAACGAAGTGAATTTGACATTCGAAATCAGGATTTTGATGGGTGAAGCTTCTGAGACTTTTTATGAGTTTAATGAGTACCGAAACGCGAGAAAAGCGCTCGACATCTTAGGGGATTGTCTTAACATTCCTGTGGTGGATCTATTTATAAAGCAATAGAAATTATTTTAGTAACCCCATCGCGATCTTCATTCGAATCACTCGTTTCGCTGAAGCGTCTACCTTTTTCCTGAACTCGGGGTCTTTGCGGTATTTATCCAGAATGTCGCGGTGCGCCTTTTGCGCATCAATGGGCATTAGTACGATATCACACCCTGCATTAACTGCTTTCAGTTCGCATTGCGGAATGCTCGCCACGCCGCCCATGTTCATAGCATCTGTCACGATTAAGCCCTTGAAGCCGTACTCTTCACGCAAAAGTTTCGTCACGATCGTTTCAGAAGTGGTAGCAGGCATGCCTTTGGTGTCGTATTTTTCATTGTTCTGAACAGCAATGTGTGCCACCATGATGGATAGTACGCCTTGTTTTATTAATTCCGGATAGTTGGAGATTTCCTTCAGTTCACCATTGATCGATTGCAGGGTTTTATGTGTATCCCCTGAAACCAATCCGTGCCCGGGAAAATGCTTTGCAGTAGCAATGATTCCATGTGTCTGCATGTTTTGAATGAATGTATTTGACCAGGGGATAAGATTTTTAGGATTGTTTCCAAATCCTCGATAACCCACGGTTGCATTGGTGGCTACATCTACCACAGGAGCAAAATTGTAATTGATGCCAATGGCATTCAGTTCTGCAGAAATAATATCCGCACAAGCCTTAACTTCATCCTCTGAGCTTATTTCATTTGCTTTCTTTACAGTAGGTGTTTCAGAAATTTTTCGATTGAACAAAGAAGGTTCGGCGTCAGCACTGAACAGAAACGGCAGGTTTCCAATGCTGTCATTTAACGTTTCGTAATTTTTAATCCATTTGGTGAACTCTGTTTTAGAACCATTGAGCATCAGCACTCCTCCAATCATTCTTTTTTTGATCAACGATTGAATAGTTGCGTCTGTTTGCCCCAGTCTTCCTACAGCCGGCATGATGAGCTGTGCAACAATAGCTGTATCGTCCAGTTCTTTAAATACGTTCTGGGTGGCGTTATCAAGCTCTTTATTCTCCGACAAGAAATCAGTTAGTGTAAAAGCCACCTCTACTTTTGGTTGTTCACGTTTGACTTCTGTCGCTTTTTTATCAGTGGATTCATTTTGAGCACAGCTGCTGAAAAGAATGGACAGTGTTATGAAAGGAAGAATGATTTTATGCATGTTTTTTGAATTTGAACAAAAGTAAATGAAAGAATTGCAAGCCAATCAGGTTTTAACGCTGAATAATGAAAGGTGCGCTGTCAATAACCATGCAAAATGATGTTTTGAGCTTGATGTTTTTGTGAAAAATGCGTATATTCAGGTGACAAAACCTTACCAATTATGACCAACCACCATCCCGTAAAATCTCTGGCTGAAGACGATCGGCCAAGAGAAAAAATGATTTCGAAGGGAAGAAGCGCTCTTTCTGATGCTGAGTTGATTGCTATTTTGCTGAATACCGGCACTACCTCTAATTCAGCTATAGAACTCGCAAGAATTTTACTGCAAAGTGCAAACAATGACCTTCAGGATTTGAGTCGCTATGACGTTGCAGATTTCAAAAAGATTAAAGGAATTGGCGACGCTAAGGCTGTAACATTGCTGGCTGCCATTGAGCTGGGCAGGCGTCGTGAACGCTTTCCAAAAAATCAACAGCCTAAGATCACCTCATCAGCAGATGTATACAAGGTTATGAAGCCCAGGCTTGCTGATCTTTCGCACGAAGAATTCTTTACAATTGGTCTGAGTAGGTCCAATCATGTTATTTCTGTTCGCCAAACTTCTGTGGGAGGTACTTCGGGAACGATCGCAGATGGGAAAGTTATTTTTAAACACGCGCTGAATGACAAGGCCTGTGCTCTGATATTAGTCCACAACCATCCGAGCGGTCAGACAAAACCCAGTCAATCGGACATCGCATTGACGGAAAAATTGAGCCGTTTCGGAAAATACATCGATTTGCCTGTGCTGGATCATTTGATTTTCTGTGATAATGGTTATTTTAGCTTCGCCGATGAAGGCATGATCTCCTAATCCCGGATAGTGAAAAAAAAAATACTTACCATCGTTGGGGCACGGCCTCAAATCATCAAAGCTTCTGCAGTTTCCAGAGCGGTAGAAAAACGTTCGGATAAACTCGAAGAAGTCATAGTTCACACGGGGCAACATTATGATGAAAACATGTCAGCCGTATTTTTCGATGAACTTGGGATCCCTAAACCGCAATATAACCTGAGTGTTGGGAGTGGATCGCACGGGGTGCAGACAGCGCGAATGCTTGAAGGGATAGAACAACTCATTATCAGTGAAAAACCGCATGCCGTGCTGGTGTATGGCGATACGAATTCGACCATTGCCGGGGCCTTGGCTGCGGCAAAACTTCATGTGCCGGTAATTCATGTAGAGGCTGGATTGCGCAGCTTCAACAAACAGATGCCTGAGGAAATTAACCGAATTGCATGTGACCACATGTCCTCCTTGTT
>JBEGVI010000064.1:0-4467 GCA_041178485.1 Bacteroidota bacterium
ATATCCTGCAAAATATGTTGCAATACAAGGCGATCCAAATTCAAAAGCAATTAGTATCGTGTTTGGTGACACAACATTTTCTTTGATGATCATGGCGCTTTATCCCACGAATGACGATAAAACCGGTGATCAGATTCAAACTGCGATTCGCTCGATTTATTATGACAAAAATTTTAAAATAGATCCATTTGCAACTGCAGCATTCACACTCGATGAGAGTAAATCACAATTTAAATTTTCCAAATTCTCCTCAGGAATATATGTCTACAGTCTTGGAGGTGTTGACAAAGAATCTTTCAACAATGAACCATTCGTCACAATATCAACATTGCCTATAGACCATACGTTTACTGCAAAAGGGCTCTCAGAAATGTTAATTTCAAGTTTGGAGCAATATGGATTAACAGACAAAGACGTTCAACACACCTCATCAAACGATGTAAACGGCTATCCTGCATGTGAATCAGTGATAGCCGGAAAGAT
Source organism: Bacteroidota bacterium (assembly GCA_041178485.1). GTDB lineage: Bacteria > Bacteroidota > Bacteroidia > Flavobacteriales_D > Crocinitomicaceae > M0103. Next base: position 484 of record JBEGVI010000064.1, read on the forward strand.
CAACGGTATGAAAAGTCAAATTTATCAGTTAATTATCCTCGGTGAGGACAAGGCAATTGCAATTCAGGGAATCGTGAAAACGGACTTTGAGAACACCCTGAGAGAAATAAAAAAATTAGCAAAGACGATAACTCTGAAATAAAAAGAATCGCTAACCTTACGGGTGACAATGGATTTAAGCGCACAAGTTGCACAGCCCCTTTGAATTAAGAGTGACACAAATACCAAATTTCATATGGAACAAATAACAATTGAAACTCAAATTTCGGAAACCGCAGGCACTGTCTGGGAAAAATACACGCATCCCGAACACATTACCAAATGGAATTTCGCTTCGGATGACTGGTGTTGTCCGTACGCGCATGTTGAACTGAAGGTGGGCGGCAAATCAGTTTCCCGGATGGAAGCAAAAGACGGAAGTTTTGGCTTTGATTTCGAAGTGACCTACACCAAGGTGATCCCTTTACAGCTCCTTCAATATGTGATGGAGGATGGGCGAACCGCAGAGATCACATTCAAAGAAGAGAACGGAAAGACTACGGTTATCATTTCGTTTGATCCTGAAGATCAGAATCCCGTGGATATGCAGCGGCAAGGATGGCAGTCAATCCTGAATAATTTCAAAAAATACGTTGAGGTTACAGACAAATAAGCCTTTGCTTCGCAGGATTTAAAATCCTGCGTAACCTATAAGAATAATTAATCTACATGCAAAAAAAAAGCACCAACATGTGTTGCTTTTGGTGGGAGAGTTCACTCCCGAAGAACGCTAGTGAATCGGGATGACGGGTTCGAACCGCCGATGCTCTGAACTAGTTTTCTGCAATAATTTTCTCGATGGCCTTTCTGGATTTCCATGATTTTATTTTCTTTTCGAAATCTCGTGCCTCTGAGATAGTTGGGAATATTCGTTGGAATTTGATTTCCCAATCAGTAGCCCTGTTGGTAAACCCCTTGGATTTGTTGTTATGTTTTCTTAAGCGTTCATTCAAATCAGAGGTAGAGCCAACGTAATACGTGTCTAACGTTTTGGAATATAGAATATAAGTAAAGTACATGCAAAAAAAAAGCACCAACATATGGTGCTTTCGGTGGGAGATGACGGGTTCGAACCGCCGACCCTCTGCTTGTAAGGCAGATGCTCTGAACCAGCTGAGCTAATCTCCCAATATTTCAATTTTTCACTCGAGCCGCCGACCACTCCCGACGTAAAGTCGGGATGCTCTGAACCAGCGTTTACTTCCGGTTCATCGGAATGAGTTACAGAGAATCAAATTCTTTCAATTTTACAAAGAACCTCGTTTGGTTCACTTTGGGAGTGCAAATATACTTGTGTTTTTGATTTTCACAAGATATCTCGGTGAAAAATATTAAAAATAATCAGCGATCAGAAAAAAACTTCCAAATACAAGTAGAGTATCTGTTGAGTTCATTTTTTCCGAAACACTCTGTATTGCTGTTTTTAGATCTTCGTAAACAGGGCAGCCTAGCTTAATTTCACTCATTAATTCATGGAAATCGGTTACAGTAAGAGATCTCGCATTTCTGAATGTGCAGAAATTCGTTGAGGCATCTTTAGGAAATAGTTTAAGAATAGCGTGAATGTCTTTGTCCGAACTAGAACCGTAGATCAAATGCAACTTTCCTTGATTCAATCTTTGAACTGTTTCCAATGTTTTTTCAATACCGGCGGCGTTATGAGATACATCCAGAAGGATCAGAGGCTTTCTGCAAATGACTTGCATTCTCCCGAAAAATCCGCTGTTCTCTTGTAAATGGTCCAGGCCCAACTGAATTTCGCTGCGCGAACAGGTAATTTGATACATTTTAAGTACTTCTAAAGTTTGAACTACTGTTCTGAAATTGATTTTCTGGTAATCACCCAGCAATGGCAGATCATAATCTTCAGGATAGGGGAGAGGAGTGCAGTCAATGAGCAGAGAATGTGTATGTGTAGCCACAGTTTGAAACACTGGGTTGGTTTCTGGGATGCATTCGCCGATTACGACGGGAATATTCGGTTTAATAATACCAGCTTTTTCTCCGGCAATTGCGCTCAATGTGTTACCCAAAAATTGAGTGTGTTCGAGTGAAATATTTGTAATCACGGAAACAAGTGGTGTGATACAGTTTGTTGCATCTAACCGTCCTCCCAAACCGGTTTCAATCACACAAATGGTACACTTATTCTTCTTAAAGTGCCACAGGGCCATGGCAAATGAAATTTCAAAGAAAGAGGGGAGAATGTTGTTTGATGTCTGCTTTATAAACTCACAAAATTCGATGACAGCTTCTTCAGATATTACTTCTCCGTTGATTCTGATCCGTTCCCTGAAGTCGATAATGTGGGGAGAAGTGAAGAGTCCTGTTCGTTCGCCGGATTCTTTCAGAATGGAGGCCAGCATGCACGAAACAGAGCCTTTCCCATTGGTTCCGGCTACATGTATAAAGCGCAAATCTTTCTCCGGGTTCCCTAAGGCAGCACAAAGATCTCTGATATTTCCAAGATCTGGTTTGTATGCAGAGGCACCCTGTGTTTGATAGGAGGGGAATTGGCTGAATAACCAGTCTATAGTTTGCTGATACGCATTACTGAGCATTAACTTTTACAGTAAGGTAAGCTAATACAAGCCCGGCATTTAGATCTTTACTGTATTTCACCTGAGATTTCACGGCCGCAATGACTTGATTGATAATTCGCTGATCTGTCGTAGTTGTTTTTGAGGCAATGTTCGCTGCTGAAATCACTTCACCACTGGCATTGATGGTCAGTTTAAGATTGATCGTAACATTTACGTTCGTCTCAATATGATCAACTTTGGGATCATTTAAGCGTACTCGACCTGAGCCGTCTCCTGATCCTCCGTGGCCGGTTCCGTGTGTTCCATCATCGGAACCAAAACCTCCACCTCGTCCTCCTCCGCTGCCGCCTCCACTGCCGCCGTCAACAAAAGGATTATTTGATTGTTGCGTGGAGGAACTTGGATTGTTGCTAAATTGGTTGTTGTCATTTGTGGATTGACCGGTATTCGTCTGTGATCTAGGATTTTTGGGTTTGGTCAATACTTGCTGTGTTTGAGGTTTTGGTTCATCCAAAGGGTCATTGCTCGGAGTTCCACCACCTTGACCTCCTGGATTTTCAACAATCAAGTCTTTCAATTCCAATTGATCTATTGTCGTCTCTGTCTTCACCGGGATGTCTCTCGGCGGTGGATCCGCCATGAAAATAGTTGTGAAATACAGGTATAGGAAAAGTACAAGCAATGTTACTGCAGATGCGATTATGCCAGCATTTCTGTCTGATTTCCGTACGATTGGATAGGCTCCCATGGCAATTTATTTTTCGTAAGACAACACCGGATCCCAGGAGTTTGCCTGTGCCAAAGCCAACACTTGAAATACGGCTTCATAACTGGCTTTCCTGTGGCCCGCGATCTTCAATTTCATTTTGTTTGTATTGGCAACAGCCGCAGCAGTCAATTCTTTGATTTGATCGAATTCCATCGGTTCCTCCATTTTTCCACCGGGCATAACGACATAACGGTTGTCTTCCGTAATAATAACAGTGGCTTCTACGGGATCCGTTACCGGTTTAATGTCCTCTTTAGCCTCAGGCAGGTCAATGGGAGTCTGATTGTTCGACATCAAACTCATGATGATGAAGAAGATCAGCAGGAGGAAAATGAGGTCGGTCATGGAGGCCATTCCCCATTCAGCTTTTACTTTGTTTCGCGAACTAAAATCCATGACAATTCTTATTTATTCGGTGCGTGAAGAAAATCTGTGAATTCAAGTGCTGTATTTTTCATCTGATAAACGACCTTGCTGATCATTGATTGGAGGTGGTTGTGTCCCATAAATGCAATAATACCAACAATCAAACCAGCCACCGTTGTGATCATTGCGGTCATGATTCCCGGTGCGATGATCTTAAGTTCCAGGGAGGATGCATTTTCTAAATCGATGAATACCACAACCATTCCG
>JBEGVI010000065.1:0-9931 GCA_041178485.1 Bacteroidota bacterium
TCAATTGAGAAAATGATGATAATGATGTTTACTGCTACAAGAATTGGCACGATGAATCCTCCTTTGTAGATTGTTCCCATTAAGTTTCCTTCCAAAGGCTCCCCGTTTGGATCTCTATCCACGAAGTTTCCTGGATCACCAAAAATGTATTTGTAAATGATTACTCCCGCAATTAGCGAAATTACAATGGCAAGAACGGCCATAAGAGATGAAAAACCTCCTGATGTTTTTTTGTTGCTCATAGCTTTAAATTTAATGTTTGTTCGATTAACAATTAGGTGCCAAACATAGCAAAAAACTTTCAAACCGAAAAACAACCAATTTTACCTTTTTATTAACAAGTGTTTTCGGCCAATTAAAGTGCTAAGTTCGTTGATTAAACAGTTTATTCCAGCGAAAAGTTTATCGGAAGATCAAAATATGAAGGTATGTCTCTTCCATGACTTCTTCCTGGTTTCCATCGAGGCATGCTTTTCAGAACGCGCACGGCTTCTTTGTCGCAATCCGAACAGCCATGAACACCGCGAAGGATTTGAACAGAACTGATAGAGCCGTCCTGACCTACCACAAAACGGAGGTAACACTTTCCTTGTGCTCCAGTTTCAACGCCCGATTGAGGGTATTCCAGATTTTTTTGAATAAATGTTGTAAGTGCAGCCATGCCACCCGGAAATTCAGCTTCTACCTCAGGGAATGGGTCCGGTTCTACGGGCTTGTCAAATTGCTTCCCACCCGTATCTCCTCCTCCACTTCCTCCACCGGATGAGAATGGATCTCCCGTCCCTCCTGTTGATGTCACGACGGTAGTCTGAAGAATTTCCTGGGGTTTGATCGGATTTTCTATAACAGGCTTGTCAACCACCTTGGGCTCGGTCATGACCTCAGATTTAGGTGCAGAACTCTGTTTTGGTTGTTTCTCTGGCTGGACCAGCGGTTTCTCTTTGGGTGCAAACTGAATAATTGTAGAAACTTCCTGCATTACAGGTTTGCGGAGCAAACCAGACTCTGGATCCTTCCTGAAACCTGCATAGCCTGCGTAGAGCACTCCCACGCTGCAAAGCACTCCGCCCATGATAAATAATAAATTTCGGTTGTAATCCTGACGTATTACAAATGCTCCGTAATCTTTGTTACGGCCTTGAAAGACGACATCGTTTCGCGTGTCAGACGTTACTTGTTGCCATGATCTCGTCAGATAAAAATCGTACAAAGAGATACCGGCTACTGCTGCAATGATTAAAATAAGTGCTGTCATGTTTTCTAAGTTTTAAATGAACACTTCCTCTTTTACAACCGATGCGTTCAGAGGTTCAAACAAACTTATACGGAAAACAGTACAAAACATTGACCATTGCTTGAATGGCGGTTCACATTGATTTTACGGTTTAAATTCCCCAGTTAAAGTTTTTGAAGAAAGTCCATCGTATCAACACCATCTGCATAATCCGTGAGTGAAGGACACTGTGCCTGACCAAAAGGAATGTGAGCATGTCCTACAATCGCCTGAATTTTATCTGCATTCATTTCAAGGTAATCTTCAATGTCGTTTTGGTCTTTAAAATAATGATAATGCACCATTCCCAGAGGGCTGAAAAGCTCTGGAGTTTCTCTCAATAGGACAAAATTATTGTCAAGCAATGGAATATTGTTCAGCAAATGCACCGCCTTCTGGTAGTCGTAGTTGTTCGCGTATTTGTGATGCTGGATGATCTCCGAGTATGGGAAGATTGCAGCAAAAAAGGCATCCAAATTAAAATCTACAGGAATCAGCAAATGGGACACATTTCTACAGCCCAAGCCGAAATATTCAAATATATCTTTTCCCAACAAGGTCAATTCTTCCTCTGACTCAGACCCGTCCAATATAGCCACGGAGGTACGGTTTTTACGAAAAACATGGGGGTATTTCCCAAAATACTGATCGAAATAAATAGAAGAGTTATCGCTTCCTGTGGCAATAACAGCATCTACCTCGCCTATTCTTCCCTGTGTAAATGTAATCCTGTCCTTGAGCGAAGGCTCAATCTTTACTAAAAAATCTGAAAGTGCCGGCAGAAGAAATCGATCGTCAGAACTCAATTTAACCACTACCGAATGTCCTGAGATCAGAACGCACAAAAAGTCATGAAAACCCACCAAAGGAATGTTTCCTGCCATTATTAATGCTGCTCTTTTTGAATTTTGTGGTTTTTCATACGTTGAAATCCATTCAAGAAGATCTTCTTCCTTTAATTGTTTAGAGAGCGCAAGAAGAGATTTCCTTGTGTTTTCAGCTGTAAACCACCCATTGCTGTGAATTTGTTTTTCAACGAGCGCATTAAAACTTTGAAATTCATCGAGTGTCAGCCCGCACGAATACCCAGGCCATTCTCCGGATGAACCAAAATTCTCCATTAATTCTCCAAGAAGCAAAAAAGCACGAACCACTCGATTTCTATTCATGTCACAAAAATACAGTCATAAAACAATTAAAATTTATCTGATTGAACAATTCCTGAACTTATGGGTTGCTATATTTGTAACAAATTTCTCGATTATGGCAATAATGATCACAGACGAATGCATTAACTGCGGAGCTTGCGAGCCTGAATGTCCAAACAATGCCATTTATGAAGGAGGGGCTGAGTGGCGCTATTCCGACGGAACATCCTTGTCAGGAATGATCACAACTCTTGATGGCAACGATCTCATGGCCGATGAAGCACATACACCTGTTTCAATGGACGTTTATTACATAACGCATGACAAATGCACAGAATGTGTTGGATTTCATGATGAACCTCAATGTGCTGCAGTATGCCCGGTGGATTGTTGTGTTGATGATCCGGATTATCGGGAATCAGAGTTTGAACTCCTGGCAAAAAAAGATTTTCTTCATCTATAAGGGGAGTTCCTTCGCACATTGAAAAATTGGTGCAGGCCATTGAAGAAATCGGCTAAATACTAGTAAACTTAAGAAAAGTCATTACATTTGTGCGGGGTAAGTCTTGTACGACCAGCTCCCTCTGACTCCTCCAGGACGGGAACGTAGCAAAGGTATGAGGTTGTAGCGGTGCGATACGAGTAGCTTACCCCTCTTTTTTTTACCTGCGGGGACTATTCAGAATGATGAGCGCAGCAATTACCCCAGGAACCCATCCCACAAGAGTAAGTAACAAGACTATGGCAACTGATCCACAGCCTCGGTCTACAACAGCAAGAGGTGGAAAAATAATCGCCAGAAGAACTTGAAGACAACCCATTTGTATGTAATCTTATAAACTTTACCTGACAAAAGTAGCAGCTTTGTTCATAAAAAGTTTAGAAATTTCCAGCGAATCAAACAAAACAGATGTGTCCAAACTTCTACTTTTATCAAAAAATAAACGCATGAAGTTCTTCATAGATACAGCGAATCTAAAAGATATTAAAGAAGCCAACGACATGGGGATTCTGGACGGAGTCACTACGAATCCCTCACTTATGGCGAAAGAAGGCATTACGGGAGCTGAAAACATTTTGAATCACTACCTCGCCATTTGCGATATTGTTGACGGTCCGGTAAGTGCAGAAGTTATTGCTACGGATTACGAAGGAATGGTAAAAGAAGGTCTGCACCTCGCTTCTTTACATAGCAATATAGTAGTGAAAATACCAATGATTCCGGAGGGAATTAAAGCAATAAAGTATTTTTCGGGCAAGGGGATTAAAACCAATTGCACGCTCATTTTTTCGGCGGGACAAGCCTTGCTGGCTGCCAAAGCAGGTGCTACGTACATATCACCGTTCCTCGGAAGACTTGATGATGTGTCAACAAATGGCATTGATCTAATTGCTCAAATCCGAACGATCTACGACAATTACGCTTTTGATACTGAAATTCTTGCAGCATCCGTGCGTCATCCAATGCACATTATCCAGTGTGCTGAGATTGGAGCAGATGTGATGACCGGACCATTGAGCGCAATTAAAGCACTTGCAAAACATCCCCTTACTGACATTGGTCTTCAACAATTCCTTGCCGATCACGCAAAAGGAAACTGATCCTGTCTGAGAATTATTTCTCAGGGTTAGGTGCGTCACGCAATTCTATGAATTCTTTCATCTTCTCATTTTCAATGAGAACGGTCAGGTTGTAATAAGCAAGTTTCCATTTGCCGCGTTTTTTGATAAGAATGCCGCTGCCTCGGCAACCACGCATCCAGGTATCCAAGTCTTCGTCAAACCAAGCTGTTTTTCCATTCTCAGAATACACCCATTTACGGTTGGAAGGCTTAAAATCCCATGCTTTTCCACGATCGAAATACGGCTTAGAAAATGCCTCAAACTCTGATCGAACCCAACGTTCTCCAGGTGCCGTACCTAAAAAAATAAAATCATCCGTTGTAAGATTAAAATATCCATGAAAGTCAGCCCGTGAGGCAGCTCTGTGCCATTGATTCATTAAAGAATCAGGATTTGACTGGGCCATCATGAGGACAGGGAAAAACAAACTTGTCAGAACCTTTAAAACCGATTTTATATTCATTTCAATCAAATAAAAAAGGCCGTCCATCGGGACAGCCTTGAATTCATGTAACTTTCTTTATTTTGAAGCTTTTGACTTCTCCAATGCCATACACATCGAAACTGCGTTCTTCACGTTTACAACACTTCCGGTGACTGACAACGTTGCAAAATCAACCAATTCTCCTGTGCCCGGTTTCATTTGCTTGGTTCCTTTGTAAGGTTTTGCTGATTTCAGGATAACCTCCTTGATTTCTTTCATTGTCAGGGAAGGAAAATAACTCTTCAGCAATGCTGCCACACCGGCAACCATTGGCGCAGCCATCGAAGTTCCTTGAAGTTTTTTGTAAGCACTTTGCGGAACTGTATTGTATATCTCATAGCCTGGAGCAAAGACATCTACTTTGGTTTGTCCATAATTTGAAAAATCAGCAGAAAGTTTTTCTTTCGCAAAACGAGTCGAAGCGCCGATTGTCAGAAAGTGATCCAAAGGATTGGTTTGGAAGTCATACATGGAGGTAGGATAACTTTTTTCAACGTCAACATCTTTACTGTCATTCCCGGCTGCATGAACAAGCAACACCCCTTTGGCATCAGCATATTTGAATGCCTCGAACACATCTTTTGCCATCGGCGAATATCCTTTTCCGAATGACATGTTAATCACTTGGGCACCATTGTCAACAGCATAACGGATAGCAAGTGCAATGTCTTTGTCGTGCTCATCCCCATTTGGAACTGCGCGCACAGGCATGATCAGAACGTTTTCCGCAACGCCATCTCCCCCCAATCCGTTGCCACGTAATGCAGCAATAATTCCGCTCACGTGCGTACCGTGCAGTGCATCAGGTCCTTCAACATCTGGATTCCCATAATTTCGGTCATTTATATTCGAAGGGTCATCACCAATTAGTGCGCGGTCGTCGTACTCTACATTCAAGTTAAAATTCACCATTTGTTCGATGGTCTTCTTTTGCTCTTCCATTACCTCCTTGGTAAGTTCTCCTGTGGCAATTGCCATGGCAAACTCCTTCAACTGCTGCATTTGTTCATCTGCAGGTTTCCACTTTTCAAGATCTTTCACCGTATAATTCGTCTTGCCGATCGCGTTCCCTACAATTGAAGGCACCTGGTCAATCATCATATTTACCATGTCAATCTGTCCCAGGTAAGAGGAATACATTTCCATTTCTGACTGCACTTCAGCATTTACTTTTTCGTAAAGTGCATATTCTTCTTTTTCTTTCTCAGACAAATTTGCTGGATCTACGTCTTCAAACTTTTTTGTCAAAGCTTTCAGAATTCGTGTTTTTTCAAGGCATGCCTCATTCAAGTTTTCTCCATTTGCATTGCCCAAGAAATTCCATCCGTAATAATCATCCACATAGCCGTTTTTGTCATCATCGATTTTATTTCCGGGAATTTCATCCTTATTTGTCCAAATCTTACCTTTAAGGTCTTCATGTTCAATATCCACTCCTGAATCAATCACAGCAACAATCACCGTACTTGATTTTTTACTTTTCAAAAGTTTATACGCTGCTTCTGTTTCCATGCCCGGTCCCTTGCCGTTGTACCAATTGAGTATTTCGCTGTCCTGAGACTGAACGAAACCTGCCATCCCAATCAGAAATACAAAGAGGGATAAGAATGTTTTAAAATTTTTCATTTGCTTTTTTCTATTAACGTGTCGAATTTAGAAATAAACTTTGAATTCTTCGTCTCAACAACCACACGAATGCACTATCTTTACCAAGCATGTCCGGTCTTTCAAAGTATATCATGAAACGATGTTCTTCATTCTGGTTACTATTTTTTGTGATTTTTTGTTCAAATCATGAATTGTACGCTCAGGCACATCGGTTGGGATTTGAAAAGTTTCTAGAAGAACAGCCGAATCAAATTACTACGTTTTGTGTGCCCAATGACCCTGAAACGAAAATTCTTCTCGAACGGGAGCATGTAAGCCAGAAATATGCCAGCAAAAATTGGATCTTTATCAGTTGTACTCCAACCTGGATCCACGAGAAAACTTTGACCGGAGAACTTAAACGGTATTACTTTGAATTTGCCCCTCCCATGACGTTGGCTGATTCAGCCGTAGTGCGCCACCATGCCCGAGAGGTGCACGATGGTACAAACGGATTGTCCTCTTCATACACTGGAAAAGGAGTCATTGTTGGCATTGTAGATCAGGGACTAGACTGGTCGCATCCTGACTTCAAACTTCCAAATGGAAAAACAAGGGTATTGAGGTACTGGGACCACTCCACCAATCTCGGGGGATTTGTTCCTCCTCCCTATTATTACGGGATTGTTTGGGACAGTGCAGCGATTAATGCCGGTACGTGTACTAGCACTGAAAACTCTACCGGACATGGAACCACCGTCGCAGGAATGGCCACAGGCAATGGCCTTGCAAATGGCACTAACAAAGGATTGGCGCCTGACGCCGATCTTATTGTTGTGGAAACAAATTTCAATCTTCAGAACTGGACACTTTCGATTGCAGATGCCTGTGACTATATTTTTAAAGTCGCTGATTCCCTCGGAAAGCCTGCAGTTGTGAATCTCAGCCTGGGAACCTACCTTGGAAGTCACGATGGAAATGATCCGGCATCAGAATACATTGAAGAATTGCTCACTTCCAAAAATGGAAGAGTGGTCGTTTGTGCAGCCGGAAATTCCGGTCAATGGGGAAAATACCATGTCCATGGCGATATTGATGCAGACACCTCTTTTGTATGGATGCTTTCAAATCCAACAAGCCAACTGGGTGCAAACACGATTTACATGGACTTGTGGGCAGATTCCTCACAAGCTACCTGGGAGTACGCTTTAGGGGCAAACAAATCCTTCGGCGACTTTACGGAACGCTCCGTTACTGACTTCAGAGCTGCAAATACAGCGATTGACGATGTCATCTATGACACACTCTGGAACAATGGAAATAGAATTGCAACCGTGGAGATTTATCCTGAATACATAGATCACAACCTTCATATACAGTTCTTCTTTTCCAATATTGATACAACTTTTTATTATTACTCACTTAAAGTTACCGGATCTGGAAGTTTTGACGCATGGACAGGGAGTACATACCTTCAATTAAATGACATGGTAAGTATTTTGCCTTCTTACACCCAATACCCACCGATTTTCAACTACTTAATGCCGGATACACTTCAAACAATCGTTTCCTCCTGGAATTGTTCCGAGAAGGTAATTTCTGTTGGGAATGTTAAAAACAGAGTTTCGTATATCGATAAAAACGGAAATTTTTACAACGGTTTTACAGATTTGGTTCCTTCGGGAAAACTGAGTTTAAATTCGAGCAAAGGACCAAACAGACACAACATAATCAAACCGGATGTTACCGCAACGGGTGATTTAAGTTTTGCTGCCGCTCCAATGTGGATGGTCAACAATGCTTCTTACAACAACGTTCTGGACAATGGTGGTTATCATCTTCGTAACGGAGGAACCTCCATGGCCTCACCTGTAGTTGCCGGAATAGCGGCACTCTACCTTGAAAAATGCGGAAAAGCAAGTTATTCAACATTTAAGAATGATTTGATCAACACCGCATTTACCGATCAATTCACAGGGACTGTTCCGAACAATGCGTACGGATTCGGCAAACCTCACGCATTGAATTTATTGTTGTCCAATGAGTTTGAGGCTACAGTGAGTGGAGAATCAGGAATGTGTGCATCCCCTATTCCATTAACAGCAAATTCAGCAGATATACTGACGACAGCATACTGGTCAAATGACAGCATCGGAACAAGCTCTTTTATTTCTTCTCCCGGTGATTATTGGGCAACAGTATACAACCAGAAAGGATGTTCCGCAATCACTGACACCTTTACTGTGATTCAGCTGGAAGGACAGCCAATTCTGCCGATAACTCAAATCGGAAATACACTCGTAACTTCTTCCTTTTCAAACTACCAATGGACGCTCAACGGCGTGGACATCCCGGGTGCGACAAGTTCAACACTTGTAATCACTCCACCTTATGGCACGTATACCTGCTACAGCGTGAGTCCGGAAGGATGTATTTCAGAAACTGATCCCTACACTCCTCTAATGGAAATTGAAGAAACAAACAGATTCATTGGATTGCATCCAAATCCGGCGCAGACTATCATTCAAATGCATATTCCGGAATCTGCGCATGAGATTCTTTTTTATGACGCCTCAGGAAAGAGAATCACTCTCGAACGATTGGATGCAAAAACCTGGGGAATAAGCCCATTAGAACGCGGAGTGTATTTTATAGAGATTTTCGTGTCAGGTGAAATATGGCATTCAAAATTCATCAAAATGTAATTATCCCTCAAGAATTTATATTTTTGAACTCAAATTTTTTCAAATGAACTTATCAGGTATAATTGCCATCTCCGGTAAACCCGGGCTTTTTAAAGTTGTCACTCAGGGAAAAAACAGTGTGATCGTGGAATCGCTTATTGATAAAAAACGATTTCCGGCCTATGCTTCAGATAGAATCTCGGCTCTGGAAGACATCAGCATTTATACCTATGACGAAGACAAGCCATTGAAAGAGATTTTTGAGGCAATCTATAAAAAAGAAGGAGGCAAAGAATGTATCTCACACAAAGAGGATCAAAGTGTTCTGCAGAAATATGTATTGGAAATCATTCCGAATTACGATAAAGAACGCGTGTACTCCTCCGACATAAAGAAATTGTTTCAGTGGTATAATTTGTTGCACAGCACTGGCAACCTGAAATCAGAAATTACTGAGGAAGTTACAGAAGAAAAGACCACAAAGAAAACGGCTAAAGAGGAAAAAGCTGCAAGCACGAAGAAAGCCACAGCGTCAAAAGCAAAAGCAACCACTGATAAAAATAAAGCGGCAAAACCTGCAGCGGCGAAAAAAGTAACCGCTGTTAAAACAGGTTCAAGCAGAGGGAAATAACAGGAATTAACTGAATATATAAAAGTCGGATACTACCCGACTTTTTTTTTACGCGAAAAAATGAAAATTGAAAAAGCCCCACGAAAATTCATCTCAAATGAATTGTCAATTGATTCATGGGAAACAATTAAACCCTATTTCGAAGAATTGTTATCCCGAAAAATTGAAACCCGAGAGGATTTTGAAATGTGGCTCGAAGACCGAAGCGAATTGGATGCTGTAATAGAGGAAGATGCTGCATGGCGTTACATCCGAATGACTATTGACACGCGAAAAGAGGAGCTCACAGAATCCTACACCTTTTTTGTAACGAAAATCCAGCCCGAAATAGCCCCTTTTGAAGACCAACTCAACAAGAAGCTGTATTCTAGCTTATTTTTCAAGGAGTTTCAGAACACCGAAGGCTACGACATCTATCTCCGTTCAGTGGAGACAGCTATTCAACTTTTCAGTGAAAAAAACATTCCATTAGACGCTCTTGCCAGTGAGAAAAGCCAGCAA
>JBEGVI010000066.1:0-27289 GCA_041178485.1 Bacteroidota bacterium
CTCCTATTTTTTTAACTAAGGCATCTCTTGTGACAGAATTTAAAGGTCTGGCAGAATAAATTGTTACAGGCACTATGCCTTGATGTGCCTTCAACAGAGTTTGATACGCCATCGCAATGTCATCCAGCATGTATTCTCTACGGTTCTTTGCAATCAATTCCATAAACATGGATGAAAGCTTGTCAAAATCAGCGAAAAGACTCTGAAAAATAGAAATCTTTTTATCCGACTTAATCACTGGCGAATTTAAAAAGACAACAAAGTCCTTTTCCTCCTGACATACTTTGTGCAGGTAAGCCATGTCCGCTGAAACTTTATCGAAACAACTCTGCTCAATCGAGAGATCAAGAAGAGCTTTTGCATAACGTGATGCTGCTTTCGTACTTTGCATAAACTGATCAGTTCAGGTTGATGTCTTCGGCGAGTTTATCGGCTAATGCTTTTTGCTTGTCATCAGAAGCAAGTTCACCTCTAACTATTTTTTCTGCAATCTCAATGGAGAATGAAGCAACTTGTGTTTTGAGTTCTGCGATGGCAGCGTTTTTTTCTGCCTCAATAGACTTACGCGCAGCAGCAATTATTTTTTCTGCTTCTGCTTTTGCAGAAGATTTCGATTCCTCTACCATCTTGGTTGCCGTTTCCTTTGCATCACGGATGATGGTATCCCTCTCTGCGCGTGCATCCTTCAAAAGATTTTCATTCTGAGACTGCAACGCCTGCATCTCCGCTTTTGTTTTTTCTGCAAGCGCAAGTGAATCAGCAATCTTTTGCTCACGCTCATTTACAGTGTCCAGGATAGGTTTCCAGGCATATTTCTTCAACAAGAACAAAAGGACAATAAAGATGACAAATTGCCAAAAAAACAGTCCAACCGAAAATTCACTTACTAACTTTTCCATTTTATCTAATTTAATGTCAAATAAAACTGTCACCGCAACCAACCGTTGCGGTGACAGCAAACATTTACTTCACTGCAAACAATGCAGCAAATCCAATTCCTTCAATCAACGCTGCTGCAATCAGCATCGCTGTTTGAATTTTGTTAGTCGCTTCCGGTTGACGCGCGATCGCTTCCATTGCTGAACCACCGATACGTCCGATTCCGATTCCTGCTCCGATCACAACCAAACCTGCTCCTACAATTGCTGGGATTTCCATAGCCATGTTATATATTATTTGAGGTTAAAAAATACAAATTAATTAATGATGATCATCGTGGTGTTCCTCAACTGCAAAGCCGAAGTACAGCGCGGTAAGCATCGTGAAAATATACGCCTGTAAAAAGGCCACTAAAAGTTCTATAAGATTTAAAAATAAAGTCAATCCTAAAAATGCACCTTTTGCTCCCCAGTTGTGAAAAATGAAAAGCAAACTGATCAGAGACCCGAGAACGATGTGCCCTGCTAGCATGTTTGCATATAAACGTATCATTAGAGCAAACGGCTTAATGAAAACTCCCAATAGTTCAATAGGAGCCAGAATAATCTTCATCGGGACAGGGACGCCGGGCATCCAGAAAATGTGTTTCCAATAATTTCCATTTGCCGTGGTTTGCGTTATGATGAAGGTTAGAATTGCGAGTGTAAAAGTCACTGCGATGTTTCCGGTAACGTTGATTCCCAGCGGAGTCATTCCCGCCAGATTCAAGAACCAGATAAAAAAGAACACCGTCAATAGATACACCATGTATTTCTTATAATGTTTCTCGCCAATATTTGGAATAGCTATCTCATCACGAACAAACAAGACAAGCGGCTCAAAAAATTTCGCCAATCCCTTCGGAGATAGGGAAGACTTGTAAGAATTGGCTATGCCTTTGAAAATTAAAAACAAAATAAACGCAATGATCAATGTAACAAAAACGCTTTTTGTTATGGAAAGATCGAGGGGTGCTGCAACAGTAGGATGGTGATGCTTGTCAAGTTTTAAATCTCCAGATATATCTGTTCGATAGATTTTTCCGTGCAGCGTATCAAGCTTGTAATAATTACCTTGGGATTTCACAAGCTTGTGCCCATGATGAAATTGCGAAGACATGAACATATGCAACCCATTATCCAATAATATTACAGGCAGTGGAAATCCATAATGCGAATTCGTACTTTTATCTGAAAAAATATGAAAATCATGCACATCCTTCGTGTGGTGAATCACATACTCACTCATTTCAGAGCGCTTCTTATCTTCTGCTGACATCTCAACCTGATCGCCAGATGTCAAAACAGATTCTTTCGCCATCAAAACCGTTGGAAAAAGGAAGACTAAAACCAGATAAATTCCTAAAATCTTTTGCATAAACGGCAACCAGTTGTTGTTAAAAACGCCGCAAAAGTACATATAATTTTACTTGAGGAAAGAAGTCTGGCAACGTTTTTTTTCAACCAAAAATCAGCCTTTGTTCAATTCTTTGATCAGATAGCCAATTTCGAACGCGGTACAAACGGTGTAAGGCACAAAAAAGAAAAGAAAATCAGGCCCCCTCACACCTTCAGAAAGGTTAAGTATAGGTCTGATCAGAACAAGAAAAACAAAGAATTTAAATATACTGAAATATAAAAAATAATACCCCAGATAGGGCATAAGTTGTTTCTCTTTCCATACAAGAATGGCATAAAAAATTATCGCAAGGAGGACATTTGCCCCATAGGTCAGGACCAGCTGGAACCTATTAAAAAGAAAGAAATGAACCAAAAATAAAGGCGATATAATCAATAGGAGCAGACCTAAATATCTAAAGATTTTTTTAAGAATCCTGCTCATCATTCATTTTATTCACTTGCCGCAATACGTTGTACAAGGAAATTCCCACAGAAAGAAGGGTAAACACGATGGTGAACCAATTCTTTTCTGAAGGATACGTTTTATCCAAGTATTTACCAAGGTAAGCCCCTAAAAAAATAGTGGCACCCATCTGGATGCCAATTCCCGACAAGCGGGCAAATTTTGAAAAATTTCGCTTTGGCTGTTCAGCCATTAATACAGGGAGTTTTCTGTTTCCTCTTGAGAAGACACGCTGGAGGTTTTCATCCCGGCTACACCCATTTTACATGCACCGAGGAACACAGCGCCTTCCTCTATGTGCAGCTTGGATGTGTAAATGTCTCCTTGAATGTTGGATTGCTCGCGAAGAATAAGCAGTCCTTCCACCATTAACTTTCCTTCGATTCTGCCTTCAATATCGGCTTCCTGACAATTTAGGTTTCCTTTTAAAACACCATTAGCGCCAACAATCACTTTGGCTGATGTCGTTACATTGCCCTGAACCTCTCCGTCAATACGGATGTTTGTTTCAGCAATAATGTCCCCGATGACAACTGTTCCTTCTACCAGTTTATTCACTTTTTCGGAACTGTCAAAACTCGTTTTTTCTTTTCTGTTTAACATGACTAATAATATTCATCATAAAATGCCTCATACTCCTGAAGAAGTTCTTTCTTTTCAAACAACATCTTCATATTTTCCTGAGTAATCACCATGATCTTAGCCTTTTGAAGATCTAAGAGGTGCTTCCTCGTGGCTTTGTATATACGGACATAATTCGATGCGGTTACATCATTTTTAAAATCCTGCACTAAAATCACACTTTGATCGTCACCGAAAATCTTTGAACTTACCTTCAAACCATCCCTGCTGAAGAACTCCCTATTGAAATCAGACACCTTTGATTTCGCCGTTCCTGAGTTCTCATTCTTGTCTAAAAAGATGATCACCCACTGGCTGGCCTTTTCATCAAACTTGAAAGGAGATTTATTTGAACGGTCCACTGAAACATTCTTCGAATAGCCCTCATTGATAATCTTAATCATTTCTTTCGCTCTTACTTCTTCGTCGGTGCCCGGATATTCGGAAACCAACTGCTGCAATACAGGTAAAAGCTCACGTTTATTTTCTGTCATCTGCCCCATACTCATCGCTTTGAGCAGCATGAATTTGGGACGAAATTTATTGTCTCTTTCCTGAGAGATAACAACCTCCGCCCTCGATATCACCGGCATGTACAAACCCTTATTGTAGCGCTCCAGCACCATCAGGTATTCTTTCTCAGCCAGTGCGTCTCGCTCCTTTCGCTTTACAAAGAAATCCGGATCTCTTAGATAATTTGCATAATCCGAATTCGGATAAACCGTCAAAATATGCTCTTTCTCTAACTGTGCTGCGGCATCTGAGGACGCATCAAGCAACTTATACAGTTGAAAGGCGGTAGAGAGATCTGTTGGACATTCCTTATTGAAAGCACGCACAGCCTCAAATTGCTTGCGGGCCAAAACCGGTTCATTCAGCTGTTCCTTATAAATCACTCCGGCGGAGTATAGCGCATCCAGCATTCTGTTCTGTGAGGCAAGCAATGAGGAATCGTTTAAAGGAACATTTGCAAGAAGCATTTCCACGGTCAATGAATCTTTGGAAACGGGGGTATCTGTATCCGCGACCGTAGAATCCTGGTCGTTATCGTCGCCGGAGGACATGAGTACAGTTTTGTCGCTGCGCCTCCAATTGTCCTCGTTTTCTCGCGTACCCCACAATTTTCTGAATTCATCGAATCCATCGCTCCGAGTCTTTGGGTTGTTGAAATACCACTTGCTACCCGAACCCGTATTTTGAACAAACATGTTCTGATTTTGCTGTAGCTCACGGAGTTTATCGGCCTCCATTTTCTTGCGGCGCTCCTCTTCTTCCTTGATTTTCTTGATCACATTCTCCACAAAACGTATCCGTTCGCTTTCCTCCATACGAGCAATGCGTTGAACGCTGTCTTCGAAAGCAGCAGTTTCTACCGCGCTAACCAGATCTGCCAGATTCGCTGCCTTGTTTCGCACTCCCTGGGCATTCGGATACGTATCGTCGATAACCCGTGCGCAAGAGTCATAATATTTTTGAGCTTTGACATAATCCCTGTGTCCAAAGGAAAGATTCCCCAATTTTTCATAAGACATGCCCTTCTGGCGCACATTTGCCGTGGAGTAAAAAGCAGAAAGGGTGAGGAATTCCACAGCTTTCGGTTCATTGGCACGCTGAAGTTCTATGTCGGCAAGTGCATAATAAATCTGGTCCTTGAAGGGTGCGTTTTTAGCATCGCGAAGCATTTTCATCAGTTCCTTACGAACTTTTTCATCGCCTCCCATGAACGCGCGCTTCAGCCGTGCGTTGAAATGCATTTCATACGGAGCATTGTACTTCAGGCATTGCGTGTAATGTTTTTTAGCTTCAGCACGATCTCCGAATTGTTCATTCAATTGTGCAATGATAAAATGTGTTCTTGAGATATCTGTCTGAACCTTTGCAAATTCGAGCGCATCCGTCAAGTGTTTAACCGCCTCTTTGGGTTCTTGTTTTCTTAGGGCAAACTCGGCTTTGGTCTTATAAAAATCAAACATGATCTTCTTGGGTACTTTCGCTGTAGGTTCTTCCTCTTTGTCTTTTTTAGAAGTTTTTTCTTTGGTGCGCTCACCCTCCTCAGAGAGCGCTTTGTCTAGATTTTTCAAATTGAATCCCGCTTCTGTAAGCTTATTCAACTGAATGTTGGTCTTAGCCATCCAAAGGTCTGCGACATAAATGCTCGGATCGTTGGAATAGAATTTCTTGACGAAAGAAAATCCCTTAAGAGCGGCATCGTAGTCTCTTCTGTAGAAATTGGCGATTCCTATAGTTGTCCAATTCTCGTCGATCCAGTTGTTGTGTTCTTCTTTCTTCAGAGAAGGCTTGTCGTTGCTTGGCATGCTGTGACGCTGAATCACTTTTGTACATTTGACGATGGCTGTATCGATTGCCGGATACAATCCCACAACCTGCTCTTCATTCGGAAGCGCATCGATGGGCAAAACTTCGTAGTAATTTTCTTTCAGAGAACCTCTAAACGTAGACATAGAAAGCCGGAGAAGTTCATTTGCATTGAAATATCCGTTGTATCGAGCCGTCATGCCATGGTATGCCCGGTTGACAGCAGTATTCTTTTCTGTGGAGCAAGAGTGACTCGTCCATAAAAGGATCAATACAGAAAAAATGTAAAGAATTCTGCGCATCGCTCTTCTCAAATACTTAAATATGTGTATAAACGATGCTTCATTCTATTTATTTCAAAGTCTGAACTGCTTTTAGGCGATGTTGGTAAACACTTGCTGAATGTCGTCGTCGTCTTCAATCTTATCCAACATTTTTTCAACTTCCAGCATCTGATCTTCAGAAAGCTCAACAGGTGAAGTAGGGATACGCTGAAGATTAGATTTCTGAACTTCAACACCCTTGTCCTCCAACGCTTTGGCAAGATCTCCAAAAGATGTATAATCGCCGTACACAAAAATCTTGTCATCTGTCACTTCAATTTCCTCACACCCCGCGTCGATCAATTCAAGTTCCAACTCCTCAGGGTCAATTGAATCTGCTTTGATGATTTCAAATACAGCCTTGCGGTTAAACATGAAGTCTAAAGAACCATTCGGAACAACACTCCCGCCGGCTTTATTGAAGTAGGACTTTACATTGGCGACTGTTCGGGTTGGATTGTCCGTAGCGCATTCCACAATTACCAAGGTACCATGAGGACCCTTCCCTTCATATATTATTTCAGAAAATGCACTCACGTCCTTTTGGTTGGCACGCTTAATTGCAGAATCAATATTGTCTTTCGGCATGTTTTCTGCCTTCGCATTCTGAATAGCGGTACGCAATTTTGCATTCATTGCAGGATCTGTTCCGCCTTCTTTTGCTGCCATGGTTATGGCCTTTCCGAGTTTTGGAAACAACTTGGACATTTTGTCCCAACGCTTTTCTTTCGCAGCTCTGCGGTATTCAAATGCTCTTCCCATGATGGTATGAATTTGAGCGGCAAAAATAGGTTTTTCTTTGGAAAATCCATGAAAATGAGCTCAAAATGGGCGCCTTTCAAACTTGATATTTGTTCCAAATTTTAACAATCTAGCAAGTTATAAACGATTTTTAAACCTCCGGCAATAATTTCTACCTTTGGCCTGTCCAATAAGTGAACGACATCCATGAAAAAAATCTTAATCCTCGGCGCCGGACTTTCCGCTTCTTCTCTGATCAGATATCTGCTGGCACATGCCGAAGAATACCATTGGGAGGTACTCGCAGTGGACCAGGACGAGGCAATGGTCAAACGCAAAATGGGCACTCACCCAAGAGGAAAGGCATTGTCATTCAATGCATTGGATCGAAATGAACGTTTGCCGCACATGAGTTCGGCTGATCTCGTCATATCTATGTTGCCTGCCAGATTTCATGTTGAGGTGGCACAAGATTGCATTGAACTGCGGAAGGATTTAATTACACCTTCGTACATTTCAAATGAAATGCAATTGCTTCACGAGCCTGCCTTGAAGGCTGGAATTGTCATTATGAATGAAATTGGCGTCGATCCGGGAATTGATCACATGAGCGCCATGAAAATCATTCATGAGATCGAAGAAAAAGGTGGAACGCTTGAGGCATTCCGATCGTATTGTGGAGGACTGATCGCACCGGAAAGTGACACAAATCCGTGGAATTACAAATTCACCTGGAACCCACGAAATGTTGTCTTAGCCGGACAAGGCGGAGCTTCCTGCTTTTTGGATCACAATGAGTACAAATACATTCCCTACAACCGACTGTTCAGTCGAACCCTTCGTGTATCCATCGACGGGTATGGTGACTTCGATGCTTATGCCAACCGGAATTCGTTGTCATACAGAAAAACCTACGGTATTGAATCAATCCCCACCATTTTCAGAGGCACACTCCGCAGGCCGGGATTTTGTCAGGCATGGAATGTATTCATTGAACTGGGAATGACAGATGATTCCTACATACTTGAACGTTCAGGAGAACTAACCCCAAGAAGTTTTCTGAACGCCTTTTTGCCTTATCACCCCACAAAAAAGGTGGAACAGAAGCTCAAAGAATTTTTAAGGGAGGAACGATTTGACCTATATCACAAATTTGAATGGCTTGGATTGTTCGATTCTTCTGCCCCAGTTGGACTCACAAACGCTACTCCTGCACAGTTGTTGGAGGTAATTCTTAAGAACAAACTCGTCCTTGAGAAAGAAGACAAGGACATGCTCGTGATGTACCATGAATTTGAATACAGCCTGAATGACAAACGGTATGCGATCACCTCTTCTATGGTGAACATTGGAGAGGACCAGACCTATACATCTATGTCAAACACTGTAGGATTACCAATTGCGATCGCAGCAAAAAGAATCCTGAACGGGCAACTTACGACAAAAGGGGTTACATTGCCGATTCAGCCAGAAAATTATATCCCGATTCTGAACGAACTGCATTCTCTTGGAATAAATTTCAAAGAAACGGAGGTTGAACTCTGACAAACATCCTCAAAAAAGCGTGAATAATTATCTTTGTGACATGTCGAAAGATAAATTCACTGTCACAGCAGCACTTCCATACGCCAACGGACCTCTCCATCTCGGTCATGTTGCAGGAGTGTATTTACCTGCTGACATCTTTGTTCGATTTTTACGCATGAACGGTCACGATGTGGCATTTATCTGCGGCAGTGATGAACATGGTGCTGCCATAACCTTACGTGCAAAAAAAGAGGGCATTACACCCAAAGAGATTGTTGACAAGTACCATACGGTCATAAAAAAGTCATTTGAAGATTTTCACATCTCCTTTGATATTTTTCATCGCACATCGGCCGAGATACATCATGAAACGTCACAGGAATTTTTCCTGAAACTTCACGAAAAAGGAAAATTTACCGAAGAGACCTCAGAACAATACTACGACGAAGAGTTCAACCAATTTCTTGCAGACCGATACATTACCGGCACCTGCCCGAAATGTCAGAATCCTTCTGCTTATGGCGATCAGTGTGAAAAATGTGGAACGGATCTGAGTCCGACCGAACTCATTGGGCCAACATCCACCCTGAGTGGAAAAACTCCCGTTTTGCGTACCACTTCCCATTGGTATTTGCCAATGGAACGCCATGAAAACTGGCTTCGTGAATGGATTAAGAACGGCACCTTGGATGGCATTCACCAACACGATCCAAAAGCATGGCGCAATCAGGTCATAGGCCAGTGTATGTCCTGGATTGATGGAGGTCTGCATTCACGTGCCATGACGCGTGACCTGGACTGGGGTGTAAAAGTTCCACTTCCAAATGCAGATGGCAAGGTGCTTTACGTGTGGCTGGATGCCCCAATAGGCTACATTTCAGCAACAAAACAATGGGCACTGGATACGGGAAAAAACTGGAAAGACTATTGGACCGGCAATCGGAAACTGATTCATTTTATCGGAAAAGACAACATTGTTTTCCATGCAGTTATTTTTCCAATCATTTTAAAGGACCATGGGGACCTGATTCTTCCAGACAATGTTCCGGCGTATGAATTCCTTAACCTTGAAGGGGATAAATTCTCAACGTCCAGAAACTGGGCTGTCTGGCTCCATGAATACCTTGAAAGATACCCTGGAAAGGAAGACGAACTGAAATACGTACTTACATCCATTGCTCCTGAGACAAAAGATTCTGAATTTACGTGGAAAGAGTACCAGACCCGGATAAATAGTGAGCTAGCCGACATTCTTGGCAATTTTGTCAACAGGGCTCTCGTTCTGACACAAAAGTACTACGAGGGCAGCGTTCCTTCGTGCGGCAGTTACACCAAAGAAGACGAACAGGTGCTTGCCGAAATGAAGGACATTCCAACGCGCATTAGCAAATTGATCTATGCGTATAAACTACGGGATGCACAGGCAGAGGCAATGAACCTAGCACGCCTGGGCAATAAATATCTTGCAGATCAGGAACCTTGGAAATTAATCAAAACAGATCCGGAGCGCACACAGACCGTGATGAACATTGCGCTTCAGATCACGGCAAATCTTAGCATTGTCTTGCAGCCTTTTCTTCCGGATACTGCATGTAAATTGTCAGCACTATTGAACTTCACTGATACCTGCTGGGAACATGCCGGAAATGTTCATCTCAAATCCGGTCACCTCATCAATACGCCTCAAATCTTATTCGAAAAGATTACGGACGAAACCGTTGAGGAAGAAGTCAGCCGTTTACACAACTCAAACCTCATGGAAACAGCATTTGAGCCTCAAAAAGCAACCATTCAATTTGATGATTTTTCGAAAATGGATATTCGGCTGGGAACCATTCTCGAAGCAGAAAAAGTTGAAAAAGCAGACAAGCTACTCAAGCTTTTGGTCGATACAGGTATTGACAAACGCACCATCGTATCGGGAATTGCAGAACATTACAAGCCGGAAGACATCGTTGGAAAGACTGTCCAAGTATTACTCAATCTGGAGCCGAGAAAGATCCGTGGAATCGAGTCTCAAGGGATGGTTCTGATGGCTGAAGACGCAGAGGGAAAACTGAGCTTCATGGTTCCTGAAAAAGGATTTGGTGCTGGGTTCGGTGTACGATAATGTGATACGGCAAACTTAGGAGCTAGAATAAATCTTGCTGTGAGCGTGCCGAACTGAACAAGGAACAAGGAACAAGGAACAAAGATCAAGGACTTTGTTTCTGTAGTGTAAATTATCTGGTGGCTTTGTTCTTTTATCTTTGTTCCTTGCTCTTTTAAAAATGCAGGACCTCATCACCCAATCCGAACTTCAGCAGCACTTGGCCGACAAAGAATTTGTACTGAAAACTCAGAAACAGATTGCCAGGGATTTTTCAAAATTCAATTTGATTTTTGAGCAAGAGTTCGAGGAATCTGCCTATGAAAAAGAGCGCATTGAGGCGATGGTTGCACAGCGAATTTCCCAACTGATGACAGAAGGAGAGAGCCGACTGTTGCAATTGCTCTACAATATTGATCTTTCTGAAAAGGAATTTCTGGTACTTACTGCGGAACCGAACTTCATACAACTGCTTGCTGAGAAGATCTTATTTCGCGAGGCGTATAAAGTTTTTCTGCGAAGTAAATTCAGCTAGTTTTCACGCTGTTTTATTTAATTTATCCACCGGCACCAGCAATTTAATTTTTTCCAATAAGTCGCTAAAAGTCCACGGTTTGGATATAAAATAATCCAGCGTATGATCTTTCAAAAGTTCCTCAACCAGACTATCATCCGCCTGGCCGGATAACATGATGAAACGGATCTCCGGATAATCTGCTTTCAATTGTTTCATAAATTGAACACCCGTCATTCCGGGCATCTGATAATCCGTCAACACAAAAATTATCTTGATTTTCATCTCGATGATTTTTGGAATTGACGACAACGCCACATGAGGATCTAGAAAAAACTCCAAGACCACTTTTTGAGTGTTGATCATTTGCTGCATCTGAACACTCAATGCATTCAACACCGCCTCATCATCGTCAATGCAAATAATAGCAGAATCTGGAACTGAAATCATTTTTTAAGATTGAATTATGAAAGTAAACGCCGTTGATTTCTCATCAGACCTGACATCAACCTTCCAGTGATTGGATTCAATAATTTTTTTCACAATATTGAGCCCGTACCCAAAATTATCCCCTCCTTTGGAGGACTTAAACCGTTCAAAGATAGTATTTAAAAACTCTTCGGGGATTTTCGGTCCGTCATTTTCAAATTCGACTTTGATATCCCGATCTGATCGTTCAGCCCTTATTGTAATCGTTCCGCCTTTTTCTCCAATTGCCTCGATTGCGTTTTTGATGACATTTGCCCAAACCTGAAAAACTTCCCGAGGGATCGCCTGAATTTCGATGTCATTGGGGACCTGTATCTCAAAATTAATGTTGCTCCTGAAATTAGAACTCAATACACGTAAAACACCATTGACACTATCGAGCAGATTTACCGCAATCTTTTCCCTTTCAAATGCTCCTTTAGTAAACCTGCGAAGGTCTGAAACCACCTCCGCAGATCGATTTGATGCTACAGAAATCGTGGTCAACATCTGATGGACGATGTTTGCATGAAACATCAAATCAAGCAGGATTTTTGGAGCAGGATGACTCAATACTTTGTCAATATTCATTCTGTCCTCCGCTGTAATACCAACTTTTACCATGCCATCTGCAAGCTCGAAGGCTTCATTTGACGCTCGGCCTTTTTCAACTTCCAATAGCTGCTGCACTTCACCTCTTTCCTTCATCATTTGCAACGTACTGTGAAACGACCTGGAACTTACATTTTTCGAATGTTGCAGGGCAAATCCGATATCCTCCTTAGAAAATTGGAAAACAAGGTTTTCCATGAGAAATTCAATGGAGGAGTTTAAATTTTGTATCCCAATTATAATAGCGGAAAGCGGACTGTTGAGGTCATGTGCTATGCCCATAGTCATTTCCCCGATAGCTACGAATTTTTCAATCTCATTGATGTTTGCCTGAAGCGAAATATTCTCCTTTGTTTTCTCGTCAACGATTTTTTCAAGATTGAGGTTAAATTCCTCCAATTCCAGCTTGAGTCTTTCCACCTTCGCCAAACTTCCTTTTAATTCAAAATTTTTCTTGTTTAATTTAATATTGAGTTCCTGAGCTTCATTCAATCCTTTCATACTGATCTCAGAAAGGAAAATTGATTCGGCAATGTAACTGTGATCCGGAAAATCATTCAGATCCATACGGAATAATTTCAGCGGAAAATCTGCATTTACAATGGGATTTACGATAAAAACATGTCCCAAATCAATTTTAAAAAACGAAGCTTTAAATTTTAATCCAGTTTGCCGGTGATTGAAAAAAAGAACATTGCCTTTCGTATATCTGTTTTTAAGATCAACAAAATCCTCATATCCCGAAAGAAGAAATTCCTCGTCAAAAGAATTGCTCAATTGGGCTTGCTGCGTTACTTTGCTCCATAACGACCCGACGTCCTTTATTTCTCCATCCTCCGAAACCAACAAAAACA
This sequence comes from Bacteroidota bacterium, assembly GCA_041178485.1. Lineage (GTDB taxonomy): Bacteria > Bacteroidota > Bacteroidia > Flavobacteriales_D > Crocinitomicaceae > M0103. Next base: position 12,847 of record JBEGVI010000066.1, read on the forward strand.
GACAGGACGATTCACTCAGAATTCTTATTGAATTTTGATAATCACTTCCCTGTGATGCATTTCCAGATTCTGTCTGATTCATTCCTTTTACGGTTGCCAAATCAGGTCAGTTACCAGGTAATTTTGAAAACATGGGCGCCGTTTTCTTCAGACAGATGCGTGCATTCTACACTTAAATTGAAACGTTTTCCTAATCCAGAAATCAGGCCCCTTAGCATAGGGATAAGGCCGGATCGGTGACTCATATATACCAACTCGAGAGAATTCTCACTTTCATTGCGTACGGAAAATGCCGGTGGCTGAAGTTTAGGCATGGAGGCATTCACTCTTTCGTGAAGCATATTCATGTTTTTCAAAAACTTTGGAAAGGTATCTCCTGAAAGTTCAAGCATGTTCCCGTAGCCTTTCTCAGCAGTGTACAAGATCCAGTATTCACCAAACGCAAACAGTAAATCTTCCGCCGGAACATTCAAAATCTCAGATGCAGCCCCTACGAGATCGTAGGTTAATTTGTCCGGATAGGGCGACATTGAAATGAAATCCTGATCTTCAAAATTTGCTTTTTCACAAATCTTTATCCATGTCTCCTCCCCGTGGTTGTCAGTGACAAGATCTTTAATTGCTTTATTTACCAGTCCGTACATAATTTGATTTTAACATACAAATTTACGTAAAAACGGCTTACCATTGGGCCTAATCAATTCATTTCCACTTATTTTTTTCATTCAACTTAAAACACAAAATCTTGTCGTCAAAAAACACTCCTTAGCCGTTAAATCGCTACATTTGTTTTTCCATAATTGAGCTCAAGAAAAATGGATAAAGTTTCTTATGTCGGCAATGCAGATGTAAATGCCATAGACTATCTGTACAAACAATATCAGCAGGACCCTGAAAGCGTCGATATTGGCTGGAAAAAATTCTTTGAAGGTTTTGATTTTGCGCGCACGAACTATGAGGACAGCGGCGAAATACCTGAGAATTTCCAAAAGGAATTCAAAGTATTGAATTTGATCAACGGTTATCGTACCCGTGGTCACCTTTTCACTAAAACAAACCCCGTCCGAGACCGAAGGAAGTATTCGCCAACCCTGGCTATAGAGAACTTTGGTTTGTCCGAGGCGGATCTGGATCTTGTGTTTCAAGCTGGAGATGAAGTCGGTTTGGGTGCAACCACACTTCGTTCAATCATCGACCACCTCGAACTCACCTACTGTCAGTCCATCGGTATAGAGTACGTTTACATGCGCGACCCGAACCGGATTGATTGGTTGAAAAGTAAGATCGAATTAAAGAACCGTCCGGTTTTTTCTAAAGAGCGAAAAGTTCAAATTTTCAAAAAACTGAATCAGGCAGCGAATTTCGAATCGTTTCTGGGAAAGAAATTCGTCGGTCAAAAACGATTTTCTATAGAAGGAGGTGAGGCGCTCATCCCCGCTCTGGATGCACTTGTCACAAAAGGCTCATCGCTCGGTGTGGAATATTTTGTGATGGGTATGGCACACCGCGGACGATTGAATACCTTAACCAATATCTTTGAAAAGCGACCTAAAGATATTTTCTCTGAATTCGAAGGAAAAGAATTTGACTCCATCGACTATTTTGACGGAGACGTGAAATATCACCAGGGATTCACCTCACAGATCAAACTCGAAAACGGGAAGGAAATCGGGTTAACATTGGCTCCGAATCCTTCGCACCTTGAAGCTGTCAATACGGTAGTTGAAGGAATTGCACGTGCAAAGGTGGATCACATTCTGCATGACGAAAAAAAGATCTGTCCGGTGCTCATTCATGGTGACGCCGCCGTTGCTGGACAAGGGATTGTGTATGAAACCATTCAAATGGCTCAGCTGGACGGCTATCGGGCAGGCGGGACTATTCACCTGGTTGTCAACAATCAGGTTGGATTTACCACAAATTATCTGGATGGCAGATCTTCTACATATTGTACAGATGTTGCAAAAACAACGCTTTGTCCCGTTTTCCATGTAAATGGGGACGATGTAGAGGCTGTTCTGCAGGCCATTGAGATTGCCATTGAATACAGGCAGGAATTTAACAGAGACATTTTTATTGATCTTCTCTGTTACCGCAAATACGGACACAACGAGGGTGATGAGCCTAAATTCACTCAACCGAACCTTTACAACCTTATCGCTAAACACCCGAATCCAAGAGATATTTATTTTTCTCAACTCGAAAAGGAAGGCATACTGTCCGCCGAAGAGGCCAAAAAGATCGAAGATGCCTACAACGCATACCTGGAAAGTGAATTCGAAATCTCTCGTCAAAACGATAAAGCATTGGTTTATGACTTCTTAAGCCAGACTTGGGAAGGGTACCGCCATGGAAAACTCACAGACTTTGAGCAATCTCCGGAAACGGGCGTGAACAAGAAGAAATTGATCGAGCTGGGTACTAAACTCTCAACTCTTCCTGAAGGCAAGAAATATTTTCGAAAGATCGCAAAGATCTTTGAAGACCGATTGAATGCCATCAAACAAGACAAACTAGATTGGGGAACTGCTGAGATGCTTGCCTATGCAACCTTGCTCGAAGAAGGTCACTCCGTGCGTATTTCTGGTCAGGACGTAGAAAGAGGAACTTTCTCGCATCGTCATGCGGTTGTAAAAACCGAGGATACAGAAGAGGAAATCGAAACGCTGAATATGCTTTCCGAAAAACAAGCGAAATTCTACGTGTACAATTCATTGCTATCAGAATACGGGGTTCTTGGCTTTGAATACGGATATTCTCTGGCGACACCCGGAGCGCTAACCATCTGGGAAGCTCAATTTGGAGACTTTTTCAACGGGGCCCAGATTATGGTGGATCAATTCATCTCTGCAGGTGAAGACAAATGGGCCACACAATCGGGTTTAGTTATGCTTCTTCCGCACGGATACGAAGGACAGGGAGCAGAGCATTCCAGTGGACGGATGGAGCGTTTCCTCCAGCAGTGTGCAGATACGAACATGCAGGTCGTCAATACATCTACCCCTGCAAATCACTTTCACTTGTTGCGCCGTCAACTGAAGCGAGACTTCAGAAAACCGCTGATCGTCTTCTCTCCTAAGATGCTCTTGCGTTACCCTGCTGCTACCTCATCTCTGGACGAAATGTCAAAGGGGTCTTTTCAGGAGGTCATCGATGATCCGGGAGCAAAAGTCTCAAACATAGACACCGTGGTCTTCTGCTCAGGCAAGTTTTATTACGAAATGAAAGAAAAAGCGGCGGAATACGGCGTAGAGAATTATGCATTTGTTCGAGTGGAACAACTCTACCCTTTGCCTAAAATACAGATAGATGCCATTCTGGCTAAATACGCGGGCGCTAAAAACATTCTCTGGGCTCAGGAAGAACCGGCCAACATGGGTGCCTGGACCTATATTGCTATGTCGATGAGAGACATTCCGTTTAAAGGGGTCTGCAGAAATGCAACCGCCGCAACGGCAGAAGGATCAAAAAAATTACATGAAAAACGCTTGAAACAGCTCTTTGAAGACTTGTTCAAGTTTGCAAAAGTCAACGCTAAATAAAACGTATAGAAATGTCAGTTCTGGAAATGAAAGTACCCAGTCCGGGAGAATCGATCTCTGAAGTAGAGATTGCACAATGGCTGGTATCCGATGGAGATTATGTGACAAAAGATCAGGCTATTGCCGAAGTTGATTCGGACAAAGCTACGCTCGAACTTCCTGCCGAAGAAAGTGGAATAATCACGCTCAAGGCAGCAGAAGGAGATGTGGTAAAGGTCGGACAGGTTGTGTGTTTGATTGATACATCCGCAGCCGCTCCTGCTGGGAAAGCTGCTGAGTCTGTAAAAGCTGAAACATCCAAAGTTGAGGTAGAAACTCCGGCAGCAAAAGAGGAAAAAGTTACGGCTCCGAATCCCGATCCGGTGAAAAAAGAATCCTATGCAAACGGAACTCCTTCTGTTGCTGCAGCAAAGATTCTGGCTGAAAACGGAATTCCCGCTTCGAAAGTGAATGGCACCGGTAAAGATGGCCGCATCACCAAACAGGACGTTGTTGCTGCCATGTCAGCAGGATTTGACACCAGCGCAGCAGCCTCGTGGGGAGGTAGCCGTGAACAAACGAGAGAAAAAATGTCAATGCTTCGACGTAAGATTGCTGAGCGACTAGTGTCCGTAAAGAATGAGACAGCCATGCTTACCACCTTTAATGAGGTGGACATGAAGCCGATCATGGACCTGCGAACCAAATACAAAGACGCCTTTGCCAAACATCATGAAGTGAATCTTGGATTCATGTCGTTCTTTACGAAAGCCGTAACAGAAGCATTGAACCTTTTCCCTGCAGTAAATGCACAAATCGAAGGCAACGAAATGGTTTTCCATCAATACGCCGATATAGGCATCGCGGTATCGTCTCCGAAAGGACTCATGGTACCTGTACTGAGGAATGCAGAACAGATGTCTCTTGCGGAAATTGAACGTGAGATCAAACGTCTTGCAGTAAAAGCGCGCGATGGGAAAATTACACCGGACGACATGAGTGGCGGAACGTTTACGATAACCAATGGGGGAGTCTTCGGATCGATGTTGTCTACCCCGATCATTAATCCACCGCAATCAGCTATTCTCGGAATGCACAACATCGTAGAACGCCCTGTCGCTATCAATGGACAGGTAGAAATCCGACCTATAATGTATGTTGCTCTGTCTTATGACCACCGCATCATCGATGGCAAGGAATCCGTTGGATTTCTTGTAAAAGTGAAAGAAATGCTTGAAAATCCTGAACGCATGTTGTTTGGATCTAAAGATCCACACGCTGTATTATTGGGATTGTAACGACACTACAGCACGGATACAAAAAAGCCCGAATTTTCATCGGGCTTTTTTATTTCTTTAAAAATCAAACGTTTCCATAAATTTCGTGGTGAAATTCCCTTTTCGGAAATCTTCATTGTCCATTAACTTTTGATGGAATGGAATCGTTGTTTTAATCCCTTCAATAATATACTCATCCAGGGCGCGTTTCATTTTCAGAATAGCTTCTTCCCTTGTTTGAGCAACGACAATCAATTTGCCGATCATAGAATCATAATTCGGTGGGATTGTATATCCTGCATAGGCATGTGTGTCAATGCGCACGCCATGTCCACCCGGGGAGTGATAAGAGGTGATCCTTCCGGGAGACGGGCGGAAATCAGCATACGGATCCTCCGCATTGATACGGCACTGAATCGCGTGTAAATGCGGGTAGTAATTCTTTCCGGAAATTTTATCGCCGGCGGCTATTTTGATCTGTTCCTTGATCAGGTCAAAATCGATGACTTCTTCCGTAATCGTGTGTTCAACCTGAATCCGCGTATTCATTTCCATGAAATAAAAATCTCGGTTTTTATCTACAAGGAATTCCACTGTTCCTACCCCTTCATATTTCACTGCTTTCGCTGCCTTAATCGCCGCCTCGCCCATTCGCTCACGGAGTTCTTCTGTCATGAACGGTGAAGGTGTCTCCTCCACGAGTTTCTGGTGTCGTCTCTGGATGGAACAATCTCTTTCCGATAAATGACATGCGTTGCCATACTGATCACCGGCGATCTGGATCTCGATGTGACGTGGCTCTTCAATGAATTTTTCCATGTAGATACCATCATTGCCAAAAGCGGCACCCGCCTCCTGGCGTGCAGAATCCCATGCGGCCTCAAGATCCTCCTCTTTCCAGACTATTCGCATTCCTTTTCCGCCACCGCCGGCAGTTGCCTTTAGAATAATGGGGTATTTGATCACTTTCGCAGTTTTAGCAGCATCGGCTAAATCTTTCAAAAGGCCTTTGGATCCGGGAATACACGGAACGCCTGCTTTAATCATAGTCGCTTTGGCAGTAGCCTTATCACCCATTCCTGCAATTTGCTCGGGAAGGGCGCCGATGAACTTGATGCCATGCTCCTGACATACTTTTGAAAACTTCTCATTTTCTGACAAGAACCCATATCCGGGATGAATCGCATCGGCATTCGTAATTTCGGCAGCAGCAATGATATTCGGAATTGAGAGGTATGACTTTGCACTGACTGCAGGGCCGATACAAACTGCCTCATCCGCAAATCGGACAGGCAAACTGTCTTTGTCCGCAGTGGAATAAACCGCTACAGTTTTAATTCCCATTTCCTTGCATGTTCGAATGACACGCAATGCAATCTCTCCACGATTTGCTATCAAGATCTTCTTGAACATAAGCTATAGTATTTAAAAAACAAAAGGCTCTGCATTGACAAAGCCTTTGAATTCAATAAGTCATTAATTATGAGGGGTCAACCAGAAACAGAGGTTGGTCATATTCTACCGGGGATGCATCGTCAACAAGAACCTTAACAATTTTTCCGGTGTATTCAGATTCAATTTCATTGAACAATTTCATAGCCTCAATGATGCACAGCGGGCTTCCTTTAGCAATTGTATCACCTACACTTACGAATGGATCCTTGTCCGGACCTGAAGAGCGGTAAAACGTTCCGATCATTGGTGATTTTACCGTTATGTATTTGGAGTCATCTGAAGTGTTGGCCGGTGCCGAAGGAGCCGGAGTAGGTGTCGATACCGGTGCCGGAGCCGGAGTGGCAACCGCAGGAGCACTCACCACAGGCGCAGCCGCCTGAACGATAATTGGCTGATCGGCAGATTTAGCTTTTTCAGCCTTTATAATAATTTTGAAATCTTTCTTTTCGATCTCTACTTCACTCACACCCGATTTAGCCACAAACTTGATCAGATCCTGTATTTCATTAAGATTCATAGTATTGAATTTAATCCGTTGTAAAATTAACAATTATTACTTTGGGTCGTACGCCCATTTCAGATAAACCGCCCCCCAGGTAAAGCCACCACCGAAAGCAGAGAGAATAATATTATCTCCCTTCTTCAATTGAGATTCGTAGTCCCAAAGGCACAGAGGTAAAGTGCCTGCGGTGGTATTTCCGTATTTCTGAATGTTGATCATGACCTTTTCTTTAGTCAATCCCATGCGATCAGCAGTTGCATCAATAATTCGCAGGTTGGCCTGGTGAGGCACCAGCCAGTCTACATCATCACTTGTCAGATTATTTTTTTCCATGATCTCGGCAGACACCTCAGCCATATTTGTCACAGCAAATTTGAAAACCTGTTTGCCTTCCTGTTTCACATAGTGCATGCGGTTTTCAACCGTTTCATGCGTCGGCGGGTTGGCTGAACCTCCAGCTGGCTGAATAAGGTATTGACGACCAGAACCGTCACTTCTCAAAATAAAATCCTGCACTCCCATTCCTTCTTCATTTGGTTCAAGCAAAACAGCACCTGCACCGTCTCCAAAGATTACACACGTCGTACGGTCTTCATAATCCAGAATGGATGTCATTTTGTCCACGCCAATTACCATCACCTTTTTGTGTCTTCCCGTTTCAATGAATTGGGCACCTGTAGAAAGAGCATAAATAAAACCAGAGCAAGCAGCAATCTGATCAAATCCCCACGCGTTGGACATTCCCGCTTTGTCACAAACTACGTTTGCTGTCGAAGGAAAAGGATAATCCGGTGTAACCGTTGCTACAATCACGAGTTCAATATCCAAAGGGTCTACACCCATCTTCTCGAGCAGTTGTTGTGCAGCCGCAGCAGCCATATCAGAGGAAGCACCTTCTTTAAGTACTCTCCTTTCCTTGATGCCCGTTCTGGTTGTGATCCATTCGTCAGAAGTGTCCACAATTTTGGCAAGATCTTCATTGGTCATAACAGTTTCAGGGATGTATCCCTGAACCCCTGTGATGGCTGCAGTAATTTTTTTCATTTCTTAACTAAAAGCTTTGTTTACGCTCTGCGCAAGTCCGGACCGAGCCACATCGTACGCGTGCAATATCATGTTCTTTACGGCAATGTCATTAGAAATTCCATGTCCTATTATGACGTTGCCTTTTACACCAAGTATGGGAGTTCCACCGTAATTCTCATAGTTGAACCGGTCGAAATATTCATCTCGAATGCCTCTTTTTCGCATCAACGTGTAGATTCCTTCTGCTTCCTTAAGCACCACGTTACCGGTAAATCCATCACAAACAATCACGTCTGCTTTACCAAAGAAAAGATCCCGGCCTTCTAGGTTCCCAACAAAATTGATTTCATCCGACTCAGATAAAAGTTTGTAGGCAGCAAGTGTTAGTAAATTGCCTTTAGATTCCTCCTCACCTATGTTTAGCAAAGCAACACGCGGATTGTCCACGCCGTATACATTTTTGGCATAGAGAGCGCCCAAAACAGCGAACTGATACAGTACATCTGCTTTGCAATCTGCATTTGAGCCCACGTCCAACAAGATTGTTTTACTCCCGTCAATTGCCGGAAGGGTGCTTGTGATACAGGGTCGGATAATTCCCGGAATCGTATTTATCTTGTATATCGCGCCAACGAGCATCGCGCCGGTGTTGCCTGTACTTGCAAACGCGTCAAGTTCTTTTTTCGCAAGAAGATCAAAACCCACGGCAATAGAACTCTCCGGTTTCTGAGGAATCGCTCGTGTTGGGTGGTCATGCATGGTAATAACGTCCGGTGCATGAACAATCTCAAACTGAGCAGGATCTGCTCCCAACGCAAAAAGGCCACTAGAGATCTGTTCTCTGTCGCCTAATAAAACAAGTGTCGCGTTTTCGGGAAGTTCTTTTTTGGCCAGTATCGCCCCTGAGAGATTTGCATCGGGAGCGAAGTCGCCGCCAAGAATATCAACTCCGATCTTCATAAAGCAGCGTTTAGTGGATAACTTAAACAGCTACTTCCTTCTCCGCAACTACCTTACCTTTATAGTACAGTTTTCCTTCGTGCCAGTGCGCGTGGTGGAAAAGATGGGGTTGCCCCGTAGTTGGACAAGTAGCGATGTTTTTCGCAACCGCATTCTTGTGCGTTCTTCTCTTGTCACGGCGTGTCTTCGAAATCTTTCGTTTAGGATGTGCCATTTTACTTTATTTACGTCGTTTTAATTCAAATTCTTCAATGCTGACCATCTTGGATCAACATCATCATCTTCATCGTCGTCTCCTTCGTTTTCTTCATTTTCTTCAGAGGGAGCTCCGGAATATTTCTCTAACAGCGCAATCATTTCCTCATTGCATTTTCCCGGCTCATGCACGAGACGCGTGGGTAAGGATACGGTAATTAACTCATAAATGTTCTGACTGATATCCAACTCGTATGCATCAGGTGGAAGAACAATTAAGGTTTCGTCGTCACTTTCTTCATTTCCGAATTTGTATATCAGACGAAAGCTTCCCTTAACTGGAACTTCTACTTCATCTGAACATCGGTCACAAGCAGTGAGGACCCTTCCGTCGATAAGAAATTCACCGATAAGCATCGTTTCCTTTTTTTCAAGCTTCAGGTCCACTGTGACATTTCCTTTTTCAATGATGGAATAATCAAGCGCTTCAAAGAACGAATCACGCACTTCAAATGTGAAATCGTGAAAGCCTATTTTCAAGCCAACAAAAGGGATAATAAATTCTCTTTTTGTATTCACCGCGAGAAAATTGGATGGCAAAGGTAGCAATTTATACTTTACTGCGTCAAAAAGTTCTAATTTTTAGCAGCTCACGTCCTTATTCCACTTGTTCTGACGTTCTTTTTTTATCCTTTGGTGCGCTCTGCAGCGGGTTTAAATGAATTTCCCTTACGAACTTTCGCATACGGTAGACATCCACCGAAAGATAGATTGCCTGACGGAGCGAATTTTCTGATGCACGGTTCTTGCCTACGATATCAAATGCAGTCCCGTGATCAGGTGAAGTTCTGACGATAGGCAATCCTGCTGTGAAGTTTACTCCATCATCGAAAGCCAGCGCTTTGAAGGCAGTTAAACCCTGGTCGTGAAACATCGCCAGAATGCCATCGAACTGATGCCGCGCTCCCGATCCAAAGAAACCATCTGCCGGAAAAGGTCCAAAAGCTAAAATATCCTGATTGCGTGCCGCGTTTATTGCCGGAAGGATGAACTCCTGTTCTTCTGAACCCATTTTACCATTTTCTCCGGCATGAGGATTCAAACCAAAGACAGCGATTTTCGGTCGAACGATACCAAAGTCCTTTTTGAGGGAGCTTTCAAAAGCTTTTATTTTAGAAAGAATTTTATCCTTGGACAAAGCAGAACTTACCTCCTTCAAAGCGATGTGCGTAGTCACAAGAGCAACACGTAAATTTCCGGAAACCATCACCATCAGCGCATCTTGTTCACCTGACAGTTCTGTGAGGTATTCTGTATGTCCGGGGAATTTAAACCCCGATTTTGCCATCGCCTCTTTGGAGATTGGTGCGGTGACCAACACATCTATCTTTCCGGATGCAAGATCCGTCGTTGCCCGTTCCAATGCCTGAAAAGCACAAGATCCTCCGGTTTCTGTGGGCAAACCCATTTGAATTTCAACCTCATCGTTCCAAACATTGACGACATTGACCTTCTTATTTTGGGCTTCTTCCGCAGATTTGATTGTCTGGTATGCGAATTCCTGGTCATTTAGTACGCGTTTGTAGTGGGCAAAAACCTTCGTAGAACCATAAATAACAGGAGTAAGTTCGGCCAGCATGCGTGAGTCACCAAAAACTTTCATGATGATCTCCGGTCCAATCCCATTGATGTCCCCTATGGAGATGCCCACCCGTATTCCAACGCCTTCTTTTTCCATGCTATTTGAACTTTTTCAAAAATGTGTACAACAGGCGAACACCCGTTCCTGTTCCTCCTTGTCCCTTGTAATCTTCTTTTCCGTCAAGCCAGGATGGACCTGCAATGTCCATGTGAATGTAGGGTGAAGTAACGAAATGTTCGAGGAATTTTCCCGCTGTAATCATCCCGGCATATGGACCGCCAATATTTTTAAGATCCGCGATCGTAGATTTCATTTCTTCCGCATACTCATCCCAGAACGGAAAACGAACCACTCGTTCGTACACTTCCTCTCCCGATTTTTCGAGTTGTTCGAAAAACTTATCTTCAGCATTCCCCATCACAATCGAAGCTTTCGTGCCAATTGCACGCACAGCTGCTCCTGTAAGCGTTGCAGCGTCTATCACCAGAGCCGGCTTGAATTTTTCAGAATAAGAAAGCGCATCCGCTAAAATCATTCTTCCTTCGGCATCCGTATTGAGCACCTCAACGGTGTTGCCATTGAACATGGTAATCACGTCACCCGGAGCATACGCATTGCCTCCCGGTCGGTTGTCAGTTGAAGGAACCAATACAACGATGTGTACTTTTAACTTTTGCAATGCAGCCAGGTACAGTGCTCCTATTACAGTTGCTGCACCGGCCATATCACTTTTCATGACATCCATGGAACCCGGCGTCGGCTTAAGGCTCAGCCCTCCGGTGTCATACACTATCCCTTTGCCTACAAGAACTACAGGCTTTTTATTGACCGGATTTGCAGGCTTGTACTCTGCAATTGTAAACGTCGGAGGATCGATTGATCCCTTATTTACAGCGAGCAAGCCTCCCATTTTCAGCGATTCGATCTGCGTCTTTTCCAGTATCTGAACAGAAAATCCCGATTCTTTGCCCAAGGCAGCAATGTGCTCGGCAAGTTTAACGGAATTCAAGTGTGATACGGGTTCATTGACTCGGTCTCTAACCCAAAAAACGGCTTTGGCAGTAGCTTCTATCTCCTTGATTTTCTTGTCGGGAAACCATGAAGGGAGATACACTTCTTTCAATGCATTCCTTCTTTTCTCTGCATCCGTAAAGTAAGGTAAAAACTGGTATGAAGAAAGTATAAGTCCTTCGGTTAAGAGGTGAACTGCAGAATCATCTCCCCACAAATAAACAGAGGTGTCTTTCTTCGTTAATTTTGAAAATACTGTGTGTCCGGCTATCCGAATTTTTTCGTGATGCTGCTCTGCTTTGATGAAGAAGTAAGTAGCCTGAACGGACTTGTAAAACTCCATTTTCTCCTCCGATTTCAAAAAGCTTTTTACAGAATCACGAATATCCGAAGGAATGGTTGCAGGAACTTTAGAGCCTTTTTCCAGGAGCAGCACGACCGTCTTTTCAGAGGGTAATTCTGCATATTTTTTGAGTTGAATCATAGCTGAATGTTAAAGGAACAAAAGTAGTGAAGTCCGGGGATTATTTCTCCTCTTCTGCCTCCTCTTCTTCGTATTCGTTCAGATCAACATCATAAAACTCTTTATTGAGTGCCTTTCCTAGGCGGTAATTTGTTATGAAAATATCCAGAAGTTTTTCCCTGTACTTCAATTCATTTTCAAGGTCAGGCAAATTTGGATTGAGACAGATGTCCCCCAGGTACTTCGTTTTGGAGAGGTCGCCTCCTAACCAACGTCCATCGCGTTTCCCCATCACGTACGTCCCGACCTGGTTCAATTTGCCAAATGGGTCATAAAACTTCCAAACTCCTGTAGGCAGGCCATCTTTCATCATTCCTTCATTTTGAAGAACGCCATTGTCATAATAGTTCTTGACATATCCATTCATTCGGTCCACCGAATCTTTCCCTTGCCAAATAGTCATGAGCTGACGTATTTCGTAGTGATCCGTATGGGAACAGTCGTATTTCTCAAATTTTTCAATGATGTAGCTTTCGCTCAATTTTTTACCATGGCGGTCATAATCTGTGAGAATCCCTTTTACCTTGAACTGAATGGAATCATTCAGGGCAATTATCGTATCAAAATAGTCTGCTTCGTACAGAAACTCTCCATCATACCCATAATATTTCCAGCATGACACCTTCTTACCGGAAGAGATATCCCCATCCCGCGCAATCGAATCATTCGGATAATACTTTGTAATGTGGTAATCGATTCCTTGCTTATTCACCAAGCTTGGCCTCCCGTAGTATGGCTGACTGTAATACCCCCGGCCTAACCCCAAATTGGCCAGAGCCCGATCCAGACTTTGGGTAGTGGTGATATCTGTTGGTTGAAAAAAGATAGAATCCCTCCAATCAAACAGATAACGAACACTGAGTTCATTCTCTTCCCAGATCTTCTCCTCCACCGGAAATCCGTATTGGAACTTCACGTAATGGTACCGGAATCCGAGTGTGTCGTATGCCTCATAATCATCGATGGCCTCACCATTCAAAAAGAACCCTCGTTTGGCCAGCCTTCCACTCAAATGATATGCTTTGGACTCTCCCTGAAGCAAACCATTTTGAAAGTTCAGATCATACAGGAGCGTGGAATCCGTTCCATTCAGGGTAAGGTAGGTTCGCACATATCCATCGAGTTCTCCATCCAGATAATTTAAAGACGTGTATGCCAGTTTATTTCGCTCGAAGGAGGGGCCGGTAGCCAATCCATCGACAAAGTTAATTTCCTGTTCCACTCCTCCATACCAATTGAATCGCTGGTATTTTCCATTTTCAAGACCGTTCTTGAATTCACCAGAACTCATCAGATAATGGGTTTTTCTTCGTGGAAGAGAATCTTTAAGATTGTCAGGAAGTTCTTCTTCAAAGTAATCGTAATTGTCTTTCGGATCAATTGTTTCGTACATTTTGTAAGGCCCATGCTGCATACCGCGGTCAAAATTCAATTCCTGAAGAAGGTTTCCAAACTGGTCGTACATCTTCCAGGTTCCCTGAGGTTTTCCCTCCTTGAATTCACCTTTGATTGTTTTAAGGAAAGGCGATTGTTTTCGCTCCGAAATTTCATTTCCTGTTTCCGAAAATTCGTTGTACGAATAAGGATACTCAATCCCGGTTATGAATCCCTGAAGGAGATTTGTAAAAATGAAATTACTATACTCCTCCTCAACTTCGGAGGCATCAATGGTGTTAAAAAGAAGATCGTATTTGATCTTTCCTGTCATTCGATATCTCAGCAACGCTTTGTCAATCCTCTTTGTATTTTCTATACCCGGCAAATTCACTTTAAGGTTTTTCCCTTGCTTCAATCCAAGTTTTTCTGTCTTTGTCGTCAATTTGAATTTGCCTGAAAACGGTTTGTTTCTCGCGTAAAGAATGACATCGTCGTTCAGATCATAGACCTCATTGTACATGTTGACCATGGTCTGTGGGATACTGTCCTTCTCATAAAATTCATTAAGACCGGCTGACGTGGTAGTCACCACTTTAATGTCTCCGAAAGCATACTCACGTTGTCCATTCCAGCTTTCAAAATCTTCAGAGAACTGCAATTCTCCTTTGGAGGTCTTGTTACCGGTAATACTGAATTGTTCGTAGCTCAAGGTGCGGTCTCGAGGATCGAATGAACGGGAGTAGAGTAAGCTTGCATCCTCCTGAAACCACGATCTGAAGATGACGAGTGAGTCTTTCAATTCATATTTGACCGTATCCATATGGTCGTAGAACATGTATCTTTCCTCCGGATTACTCGTAACTTCAAACTCTTCAATCATTATTTTTTTGGTGTAGTCCGGTTTGAAATTCACTCGAACGATCGCTCCTTTCTGATCAAAAACCAATTCGTGGT
>JBEGVI010000067.1:0-4224 GCA_041178485.1 Bacteroidota bacterium
AAAACTCCGGTAAAATTGTTCATTTCGAAAACATTGCATTCATTTCCAGCGAGAAAGCATATCCTGTACCACTCCTGACTCTCGCGCCGGGCTTTTATCAGCTTCAATTGCTGCATGGAACCGAGCAAGTAATGAATTGTCGAATCGTAAAATACTAGTATGAGAACACCAATTTATCTAAACCTTTTAATTTCCTTTTTTGTGCTTACGCAAACCATTCTCTATGCCCAGGCGCCGCAAAAATTCAAATACCAGTCTGTTGCGCGTGATGCTTCCGGACAGGAATTACTGAACTCCCCAATCGGACTTCGATTCAGCCTTCACGAATTAAGTCAGACCGGTACGATCATTTATCAGGAAACGCATGCAGTAGTTACGAATGCATTTGGTCTGTTCTCGGTCAACATTGGAGAAGGCACACCAACTGCTGGCAACTTTGGTTCGATAGACTGGTCGACTGGATCTAAATTTCTTGAGATAGAGGCAGACCTTGACGGAGGAATCATCTATGCGCCATTTGGCACAACAGAATTGATGAGCGTTCCCTATGCGCTTTTTGCACAAAGTTCAGGAGTTCCACTTTTACCTGTAGGGAATGAACCCGGAAATACGCCATACTGGGATGGGACCAGTTGGATCGTGAACAGTTCAAACATCTACAATGCCGGCTCGAAAGTGGGAATTGGCACCAGTCTTCCCCTCCAACGATTGCATGTAAATGGAAACCTTAACATCGCCTCAGACAGCAGCTACATGATCAACAACCGAAAAATCCTGTGGGCCAACGGTACAGGAAATATTTTTACGGGATTCAATGCCGGTGCCTCCAACACGATCGGATTCAACAATTCTTTCTATGGATTCAATTCAGGAATTACAAATTCGGTTGGATCTCAGAACACCTTCATCGGTACAGAAACCGGAAGTGCAAACCTGGACGGAATGATGAATTCTTTTCTGGGAAGAAGGGCAGGCTACTCCAACACGAATGGGAACGAAAATACTTTTATCGGCGCATTTGCAGGACAATCCAACACGGAAGGTTTGCATAATTCATTCCTTGGTGTTACCACCGGCTCTGCCAATACCCTAGGATCTGAGAACACTTTTCTTGGGGCTCACGCCGGCTACTTTAACGTTCTGGGCAGTTACAATACCTTTGTAGGAAATTTTGCCGGTGAGGCAAATTCTGCCGGTAATTACAACACATTTATCGGATTTGAGGCAGATGCTGCGAACGGAAACCTTACCAATGCCGTTGCCATTGGTTATGGAGCAATCGCCAATGCGAGCAACACTATTACTTTGGGGAACACCTTTGTAACGTCTATCGGTGGGCAGGTGAGTTGGGGAACGTTTTCTGACGCACGCCTAAAACAAAACGTGCAAAAAAGTCAACTGGGTTTGAACTTCATAACACGACTCGAACCCGTAACCTATGAATATCGCGCAGAGGGTCAAAAAGGAGTCGTGTACACTGGCCTTATTGCCCAGGACGTAGAAAAAATTCTCAAAGAGTTAGATCTAAACTTCAGTGGCTTGGTAAGACCTGCCAACGAAAATGACTATTACTCCATTCGATATGGTGATTTTGTAGTCCCATTGATCAATGCCGTCAAAGAACAGCAGCTTCAATTGAATAAATTAGAAGAACAAAATAACTATCTGATTCAAAAAATTGAAGCGCTCGAGAAAAAAATAGGAGACGATTCAAAAAAATAAATGAAGAGTGCAACCTCTTGAATACGTTGCTCGTCTCAAGAAAAAAATCTCATCTTTGCATAATAAAACAATTACTTGCATGAAATATCTACTTCCATTTTACCTTTTCGTCCTGTCTTTTTTTGGATTTTCACTTTCCAGTTTTGCTTGCAGTCCGTGCAGTGCCTTGTCGAACGTTACCCAAAACCTCGTTGGAACCAATCTGGAACTGACGTTTACCAGCAATGCAGGATGGCAATGTTGCTACACAGTAGAAATTGAGATCGTATGCTCCAACGCGAATTTTACAGGAATTCCAAACTATTTCTCTCAAGAGATTTGTATCAGCGGCGGAACCTGTTCGACGTGTACTGATAACACACCCACTCCATATCCTCTGACCGTTCTTAACCTGTCAAACCTGTGTGCTGGCGAATACAAGTGGCGTGCAACTGAAACGGGATGTGGAATTTACACTCCGGAATATACCTTTACAATCAGTGGCGGTTCTTCCCCTATAACACTCACTTCTAACTTATCTACTGACACAATTTGTACAGGCGAAAGTGCACAGTTTACATCCTCTGCCACAGGTGGCTGTACTGCATCTCCTTCTTACGCTTATTCCTGGTCGCCAAGTACAGGTTTAAGCAATGCAAATATTCCAAATCCAACGGCAACGCCGAATTCTACAACTACATATACACTCACAGTAACTGAAAATGGAGCATGTACCCTGCCACAGACTGCATCTTACACTGTAACTGTAAATCCGTCTCCGACGGCAACTATTACCGGCACAACAGATGTCTGCTTGAATGATGCTTCACCTCAATTAACACTGACCGGACAGGGAGCCACGGCACCCTACACGATAAATTATTCCATCAACGGCGTTCCTCAAACGGCAGTAGTGACTACCGGAAACACTGTAACTGTCGACGTGCCTACAGGAACAGCCGGCACCTTTACCTATGCACTCATTGACGTCACAGAATCAAGTTCTGCGGAATGTTTCCAAACACAGTCAGGTTCTGCAACTGTGGTCGTAAATCCACTTCCTGTCATCGATGCAGGAGAAGATATTATTCAATGTGAACCGGGTGGAGGCACTCCTTCAGATGTCACGCTGACCGGTTCAGGGGGATCTACATATTCTTGGGACAATGGCGTTATCGATGGAACAGCATTTACACCGCCCACAGGTACAACGATTTATACTGTTTCGGGAACAGACCTGAATGGATGTGTGAACACAGACCAAATATCTGTAACGGCATTAAATCTACCGGTAGCAATAGGTACACCAAGTGACACACTCGGGAACGTGCCGATGACGGTAGACTTCAGCAACAGCAGTCTGTATGCATCGAACTATCTCTGGGACTATCAGGATGGCAATACAGACAATACCACCTCAACAAATGTTGTCGTGAGCAATACCTTCACTGTGCCGGGAGATTATGAGGTAGTACTTACGGCATCGAATGGCATTTGTGTTGATACAGACACTATTCTCGTACATGTTCTGCCTCCTATGATCGTCACACCGCCTAACGTATTCACGCCCAATGGAGACGGAGTCAACGAAGAGTATTTTGTAAACGTGCAATTTGGTGAATATTTTGAGGCTGAAATCATCAACAGATGGGGCAACTTCATAACCTCCTTGAATTCACTGAACCAAGGCTGGGATGGTAAATTGAATGGTCAGCCGCTGGACGATGGTGTGTATTACATCAAATTTATTGCAACAGATTACAACGGGCAACAAGTGGACGGACATACATATTTCCACCTGATCAGAAATTGATCTGAATATACAGGAATACGATTCTGAATCGCATAAAAATTTTAATATCCCTTCAAACTAGGCTCAAACCATGAGAGATTAGTGCGATTTCTGAATTTCATTTCCAGAATTCAAAATCTTCCCGTCGCCCATTTCAATAATGCGGTCAGTTCGGCGTGCAAAGTCTTCGTCATGCGTTACGACAAGTAAGGAAAGGTTCTCCTCCGTGCAGAGTTCTTTAAAAATGTCAAACACGATCCAGGAATTCTTTGAATCCAAATTTCCCGTTGGTTCATCGCCCATAATGATCATCGGATTATTGATCAGTGCCCGAGCTATGGAAACTCTTTGTTTTTGTCCACCAGAAATTCTGCTGGCAAGTTTGGTAGCCTGATCGTCTATGCCAAGTAATTTCAACTTTTTCATTGCTTCGTGTTCGATCTCTTCATTGGTTTTGACGCCCAGTTTCCTGGCAGGAAGCATAACGTTGTCGAGCACTGAAAATTCGGCAAGCAAATAGTGAAACTGAAACACAAATCCGATCTTTTCATTTCGAATGCGCGCGAGTTGATCCGGATTGAGTCCACTGAGTTTTTGGTTGTCAAGATAAATATCTCCCTGATAATCTGTATCCATAGTAGAAAGCAGATAAAGAAGGGTTGACTTTCCGCAGCCTGATTTCCCCATAATTGACACGAATTCGCCTTTGTTCATTGAAAAATTGATCTCTG
>JBEGVI010000068.1:0-2831 GCA_041178485.1 Bacteroidota bacterium
TACGGATGAGAGATACAAAGAGTATGTGGCTCCTGTTCCGGGCATTGTAACCTCCCGCTATGGGTACAGACATGGGAGGCATCACAGTGGAATCGATTTGGATTTGGAAACAGGAGACACAGTGCGTGCGTGCTGGGCAGGAAAGGTTCGTTATTCAAAATACAACGACGGCGGATTTGGCAATCTTGTAGTCATTCGTCATTACAACGGCCTCGAAACGTTTTATGCACATTTAAGTAAGTTGATTGTAGCGCCCGATCAAGAGGTAAAGGCTGGCGATGTGATTGGTCTTGGAGGAAATACGGGGCGTTCTTACGGTTCTCACCTTCATTTTGAGGTGCGATTCTACGATGCAGCGATCAATCCCGAAGAAATTATCGATTTCGAAAAAAAATCATGTAAAGATGAAAACCTTTTCGTCCACAAAGGATTGTTCAGACCGGGTGCTAAACCGACAATTCTGGAAGGAGAAGAGCCTGACCCTGCAACAATCACTCAAACTCAGACACCTGTTCAGCCTGAGGTAGCACAAGTAGTTCAGGCATCTGTAAGAAAATACTACAAGGTCAAATCAGGAGATACGCTTACAGAAATAGCTGACAGAAATCAAACAACAGTGTCTAAGCTTTGTCAACTTAACAATATACGCCCGAGTACAACGTTGCAGATTGGACGCAGTCTCAGGGTGAAATAATGATTTAATGTTGAAATACAGGATAATATCTAGATTAACTTTAATTGCGCTAAGTGCAATGTTACTTCTCAGTTCGTGCTCTGACTACAACAAAGTGGTGAAGGGAGACGACTATCAGAAGAAGTTTGAGCTTGCCAATGCGTTGTATGACAAAGGCCAGTTTCTGCGTTCTGTCACACTCTTTGAACAGGTCTACCAGAAAATGCCCAAAACCGGCGAAGGTGAATTGTCATATTACCGGATTGCCAGGGCATACTATGAGGAAAAAGATTATTATATGGCCGGCTACTATTTTGGTTCCTACACTCAACGGTATCCCTACAGCAATAAATCCGAAGAAGCTCTGTTTCTGTCCGCCATGTGCTCCGTGTTTAATTCACCTTCCGCATCTTTGGATCAAAATGATACAGAGCTGGCCATTAGTAATTTACAACAATTTATTGATGCATATCCACAGAGTCCGCTGGTGGATTCCTGTAATCATGTGATGGATGAATTGCGAGTGAAGCTGGAGACCAAGGATTATGAGGCAGTTAAATTGTATGCGCGCACTCAAAATTACAGGGCAGCAGTTACCACCGCACTTACCTTTCTGGAGGATTTTCCGAGGTCCAGATATAAGGAAGAAATAGAATTTGTTTTAGTAGAGAATTCATACATGCTTGCTCTGAATAGTATAGACAATAAAAAAATGGAGCGTATTGAGCAAACAATCGAAAGATATCGTACCTTTGTCGCCGATTTTCCTGAATCTCCCAACAAGAAAGCCGCAGACAGAATCAGTGATGAAATGAATCGGGAACTTCAGAAAATCGAACAAAATAAATAACACTATGAATTTTAAGAACAGCAGTGCAGAACGTTCAACCGTGACCAGAGACACCATCAAAATGGAGAAAGAAACGGGAAATATCTATGAGTCTATCGTGATCCTATCCAAGCGTTCGAATCAGATCAGTGTTGAACTGAAAGAAGAGTTGAATCAAAAACTTCAGGAATTCGCTTCATCTACTGACAATCTTGAAGAAATCTTCGAAAACAGAGAACAGATAGAGATCTCAAAATTCTACGAAAAACTTCCCAAGCCTGTGGCAATTGCCATTGATGAGTTGATGGAAGAAAAGATTTACACGCGCAAAACGGAAGAGGAAAAATAGTATATGCGAGGTAAACGCATCCTTCTGGGAATAACGGGAGGTATAGCGGCATACAAGATCGCATATCTCATAAGAATACTCAAAAAACAAGGGGCAGAAGTCAAATGTGTTATGACTCCTGCCTCTTCTGATTTTATAAGTCCCCTGGTTGTTTCAACTCTTTCCGGAAATCCTGTGAATAGTGAATTTTGGCATCGTTCGACAGGCGAGTGGACAAATCATGTTGAACTGGCCTTGTGGGCAGATGTCTTTTTGATTGCTCCTTTAACAGCCAATTCATTGTCGGCAATGGCAGTCGGTGCCTGTGATAATCTTTTACTCGCGTGTTACCTGTCTATGAAAACCAAGACGATCGTAGCACCAGCCATGGACCTGGATATGTATGCACATCCAACGACAAAACGTAATCTGGATTTGATACAAAAGGATGGGGTGGATGTTATTCCAGCAGAATCCGGTGAACTGGCCAGCGGTTTGGAAGGCGAGGGAAGGATGGCTGAACCTGAGCAAATTGCAGCCCGTCTGGATGAATATTTCGCCACATCGGTCGAATCTTACTTTTCGGGCAAAAGGGTGTTAATCACTGCCGGACCAACGTACGAGGCCATAGATCCTGTAAGATACATCGGAAATCACTCCAGTGGAAAAATGGGCTATGCCTTGGCAAAAGAGGCATTGAATCAAGGTGCAGAGGTTATTCTTATCTCCGGACCTACTGACCTCGAGTTGAAACATCCAAGATTGAACGAAGTAAAAGTTGTTTCGGCCGATGAAATGTTGTTGTCTGTCCAGTCACACTGGAAAAGCTGTCATGTGGGGATTTTTTCTGCAGCAGTTGCCGATTTTCGTCCCGCTGAGAGCGCAATGCATAAAATTAAAAAGGACACTGCCGAAATGGTTCTTCATCTGGTCAAAAACCCGGATGTTCTGTCTTGGGCTGGCGAAAATAAAACTTCAGATCAATTGCTTGTTGGTTTTGC
>JBEGVI010000069.1:0-8104 GCA_041178485.1 Bacteroidota bacterium
GGAGGAAGAATTTTGAAATAAGATAAACCGACATATCCCCCAGCCAGAACTGCAAGAAAAAGAACAAGTTTTATAAGTGATTTCATTTCAAAAAATAAATGCTAAAATTAAATAAATCGCAATAAAAGCGATGGCGAGTAGTAAAAATAATTTTTTCATTTCCAAGAAAGATAATAATCCAGAATCAAGAAGGATTTCATCTTGAAAGCTGCACTACTGTACAAAAACGATTTCTTCGGTCGTTTTTTCCTCCTCAACCTTAATGATTCCTTCTCCGACAGCTGTTCCGTAGGTAGCTTTTATATTCAGAATAGCAACGCCTGCTTGGCCGAGCTGATACACATCATTGAAATTAAAAACGGCTTCACCACTGGAATTGGTGAGTGTTGTGTCATACAGAACTACATTCGCAGGCTGGTTGATCGTTGACTTTCCGTAGAGTACAACCTGAGCTCCTGAAACCGGTTGGCTGGCAATGTCTTTAACGTGAATAATGGCTATCGTATCTCCCTTCACACGACATCCGGAAGATACAGCAAGTGCAGCAAATCCTAGAAAAGAGAAAAAAGCCAACTTTTTAACAAGTGAATTCATGGTGATTTCTATGTGGGTTAATTTAAAAATACAGTTTCAACGGTGGTTAAGTGCACCCGGCATCGTACGTATGCGGTTCCACTTTGGTTATCTTTTTTTGCAATTATGTCAAAATATCCTGTGGTGTTCTCGCTTCCGGCAGCAGAAAAATAATTGTCCATATTGAATTGCGTGAAGCCTGAAGCGTTGGTAACTAACGTATCAACGTAATTCTGTGTAGGAGGGTTGGAGGAAGGGTCTCCGATGACAACCACTTCTGCACCTTGTAAGAGATCGTTGCTGGCCGAACGAACGAAAATCTTCAGCACCGAAGGATCTTTGTTCTCACAGCCGGAAAACACAAAGAGCCCAACAAAAAGCAGCGAGATTTTTAAAAAATTCTTCATTCAACCTGAGCAGTGTGGATTCAAAGATAAACTTAATTTTAAAATACTGTTCTTTCATTGTAGGGCAATTTCTTACCTTCGTGTATTGTTTTTAAGTCCATAGGGCTTTTCAAACGCAACTATTCGATTAAAAGTCACACTTAATGTGTTTCATGAAAGAAGAAATTGAACAAATACGATCGGAGGCGCTCAACTGGAATGTTTCAGACACAGCTTCTTTGGAACAATTCCGAATTCGGTTTTTAGGCTCTAAAGGTGCACTGAAAGAGTTGTACACCAACCTGAAAGATGTTCCGGCAGACGAAAAGCGTGAAATCGGACAAGCGATTAATACGCTTCGGTCGGAGATAGAACACATTTTCGAGCTGAATTCTCAAAACCTTTCCACTTCATCAGCAACTGCAGAGAAGTTAGACTTTTCATGTCCTGCTGCACGGAACCCAATAGGTTCGAGACATCCGCTTTCTCTCGTTCGCTCAGAAATCATTCAAATATTTTCCAGAATTGGGTATGCTGTTTCGGAAGGACCGGAAATCGAAGACGACTGGCATAATTTCTCTGCACTTAATTTCCCTCCGGAACACCCTGCCCGAGATATGCAAGACACGTTTTTTATCGAAAAAGGAGAAAAGGAAATGGCGCTTCGAACGCACACCAGTTCTGTGCAGGTGAGGGTAATGGAGACTTCAACACCGCCTATTCGAACGATTTCTCCGGGAAGGGTTTACAGAAACGAAGCCATCTCAGCACGAGCACACTGTTTTTTTCATCAGGTGGAGGGGCTTTACGTCGATAAAGATGTTTCTTTCGCAGACCTCAAACAGACGTTGCTTTATTTTGCAAAGGAGTTGTTCGGTGAAAAAGCGACCATTCGCATGAGGCCATCGTATTTTCCATTCACCGAACCAAGTGCCGAGGTAGATGTCTCATGTACGTTGTG
Organism: Bacteroidota bacterium; assembly: GCA_041178485.1. GTDB lineage: Bacteria > Bacteroidota > Bacteroidia > Flavobacteriales_D > Crocinitomicaceae > M0103. Next base: position 1,921 of record JBEGVI010000069.1, read on the forward strand.
CAATGCGCAGGGGTGCAATGTGTGCAAACACAGCGGTTGGCTGGAAATCCTTGGATGCGGAATGGTGGATCCGAATGTACTGGACGCCTGTGGAATTGATTCTAATGTATACAGTGGGTTTGCTTTTGGTATGGGAATAGAACGCATAGCTCAGTTGAAATACCGTGTGAATGATCTGCGCTTGTACTCTGAGAATGACCTGCGCTTTCTCAAACAATTTACCGGCGGAATGTAACAACAAGTACATGGAAAACAGCACTTGGATACCCCTGGATCAGCAGGATCAACTAGAAAAGATCTTCAACGCTAAGGACCCTGTACTTGTATTTAAGCACAGCACCAGATGCCACATTTCGTCGTTTGCGCTAAGTCGTTTTACAAAGGAATGGGATGTAAGTCCAGATAATTGTAAATGCTATCTTCTTGACCTGATACGCTTTAGGGAATTTTCCAATGAAATTGCCCAGCGCTCAGGCATTGTTCACCAGTCTCCACAAGTGATTTTATGGAAGGAAGGCAAGGTACTATTTACAGCTACTCACCATGAGATAGACGCAGAAGAAATTCAAACTTTGCTCTCATGAACAATATGAAAAGATATTTAATCCTGGGAGGCATCCTTGCAGTCGTACTGGCGATGATTCTCAGACCGTTTTTTTCTGGAAAGAATACAAACATAGAGGATGAGGTTATCCCGGCAACGTTTGCGTTTCAGGAAAATCTCGCTACAAAATGGGGCGAACAGGTTGAACTGAGTATTTTGGTGCAGGAATCCGGGATCGAAAAGCTTGAGCTGATTTACAATGACTCCGTTTTTAAAACATGGAGCAATCCTACCGGAACCTTAACGTATTTGTTCAATGCAGCATACTACGGCTTAGGCGCTCGCAATGTCAGGCTTTTGTCGACCATGAAGGACGGCAATACCTTCGTGGACGAACGCATCGTGAGAGTGGTTTCGGATGTCGTACCTGAATTGTTGAATACTCAGATCGTGGAAACGTACCCGCACAGTGCTACCAGTTTTACCCAGGGTTTGGAGTTCGATGGCGACCAATTGTATGAAGGAACTGGTCAGCGCGGACAAAGTATGGTTGCTCAGGTGGATTTGAAAAGTGGGAGGATTCAAAAGAAAATGGGTCTTGATGCCACGTGTTTTGGCGAAGGAATCACGGTTCTTGGAGAGGAGGTTTTTCAGTTGACGTGGCAGGAACAGCGCTGTTTTGTGTATGATAAGAAAACATTGCAACTCAAAAGAGAAATGTCTTATGTCGGTGAAGGATGGGGGCTTTGCAATGACGGAACCTCCCTGATCATGTCGGACGGATCCGAACGCATCACTTTCAGAGATCCGAAAACATTTGAAATTCAGCGTACTATTGAAGTGTATACACACCAGGGTGCGGTTGCCAACTTGAACGAACTCGAATATGCGGATGACCTGATTTATGCGAACGTCTGGATGTCGAACAAAATTGCTGTAATAGATCAGAGGAATGGCAAGGTGTTGTCGGAGATAGATGCTTCCAACCTTGTAAAAGAGGGCAAGGGCAATGGCGACGTGCTCAATGGAATTGCTTTCAAAAACGACGAAGCCTACCTCACCGGAAAGAACTGGATCAAACTGTTTCGGGTCAGGTTTGTTAAACCAGGAGATGTCTGAGCTTGCGTCCTCGTGGCCTCCTGTCTTTGACTGCTGAGTTGTAAAACAAATTTCCTTTCGTTGGATGTCTTCCGGGCTCACAGAACTGCAGATAAAATTGAGAACACTTCCCGAAAAGCCGGGAGTGTATCAGTATTTCGATAAAAGCGACGTAATTATTTATGTTGGCAAGGCAAAAAACCTCAAAAAGCGCGTTTCTTCCTATTTCAATAAGACACAGGACAATTATAAAACCCATCTTCTTGTCAGGCAGATTTGCCGGATGGAGTACACCGTTGTTGAGTCCGAACTGGATGCATTATTGTTGGAGAACAACCTCATTAAGAACTACCAGCCCAAATACAACATTCAACTCAAGGATGACAAAACGTATCCCTGGATCTGTATTAAAAATGAAGCATTTCCCAGGGTTTTCAGCACCCGCAGAGTGATCCGTGACGGATCTGAGTATTTCGGGCCATATCCGAGCGGCAAAGTCATGCATACCCTCCTGGACCTGACCAAAGAATTATATACCCTGCGAACTTGCGCCCTGGATCTTTCACCTGACAAGATCGCCCGTGAGAAATACAAGGTATGTCTGGAATACCACATTGGAAATTGTAAGGGTCCGTGCGCAGCGCACCAGGAGGAGAGCACCTATCTGGAAGAGGTCGACCAGGTCAGGCAATTGCTGAAGGGAAACATTCAGTCGCTCATCAGCATGTTGAAAAAACGAATGAAAGAACAGGCTGAGGCGTATCTTTTTGAAGAGGCTCAGAAAACCAAGTTAAAGATCGAATCGCTGGAAAAATACCGTGCGAAATCCACCGTGGTTTCGGCCTCTGTCAAGCGTGTCGACGTGTGTACTCTTTTGAATGAGCAGGACCGCGCGTATGTCAACTACCTCTCCGTACAGGATGGTGCGATCGTGCATGCGTACACGACCGAAGTTCGAAAGAAACTTGATGAATCCCGGGAAGAGATTCTTGGATATGTCTTGCCTGAACTTCTGGAACGGTTTGAGAGCAATACCACGGAGGTTTTGACCGATGAGAACCTCGATCTACAGCTCGAAAACATCAAGATCACAGTGCCTCAGCGCGGGGATAAAAAAGAGCTCGTTGCACTGTCCAGACGCAACACACTCTATTACAAACAGGAAAAGCTCAAACAAGAAAAGATCAAGGACCCAGAGCGGCACAGCAAGCGGATCCTGGAGCAGATCAAACAGGATTTTCGCCTCAACAAACTGCCCGAACACATGGAGTGTTTTGACAACTCCAATTTTCAGGGAACCAATGCCGTCTCTGCCTGTGTGGTTTTCAGAAATGGCAAACCCAGCAAGAAGGACTACCGCCATTTTAATGTAAAAAGCGTGGAAGGACCGGATGATTTTGCGACAATGGAAGAAGTTGTTTACCGTCGCTACCGCAGAATGCTGGAGGAAGGCCAATCGCTCCCGCAGCTCATCGTCATCGACGGAGGGAAGGGGCAACTCGGCGCAGCGTTGTCCGCGCTTGAAAAACTCGATCTTAGAGGAAAAGTAGCTATATGCGGCATCGCCAAACGGCTGGAGGAGATCTTCTTCCCGGGCGACAGCCTGCCCATCTACATCGATAAACGTTCCGAAAGCCTGAAGGTCATTCAGCACATGCGCAACGAAGCACACCGTTTCGGGATCACGCACCACCGCAACAAGCGCAGTAAAAGTTCGCTCACCTCTGCACTTTTAGACATCCCCGGCGTTGGGCCGAAAACGCAGGAACAACTCATGAAACACTTCAGGACAGTCTCCGCGATCCAGCACGCATCACTGGAGGAACTGACCAATATAGTTGGAGAGGCAAAAGCGAAGTTGGTGAAGGGGGGACGGAGAGGAAATTAAGATGTTCCAACATACTATAGTTTAAAAGGATTCTGAAAGTTTCAGGCCACAAGAACAATACTATATCCCCCTCAACCCACACTCTAAGCGTTTGCGTGTAACTTTTTCATTTTAAGAGCGTAGTAAGGATATCTTTTTTCAAAAATGAAACGTATGAGATCCGCATTTTTGTTCGTTTTAGCTGTATTGTTCACGCTTACGTCGTACGCTGCAAAAAGCAAGATTACAGTTGTTATTGATCCTGGACACGGAGGTTCGGATCACGGTCACGTATCCTCAAATAAGGAGCACATGTCTGAAAAAGAACTCAATTTGATCATCGCGAAAAAATTTGGCGAAATGATCGAAAAGCAACTTCAGAACGTGACGATCATTTATACGAGAACGGACGACACCTATCCAAGCCTGAACGATCGTGTCAAACTGGCCAATGGGGCAAAAGCGGATTACTTCATTTCGATTCACTGCAATGCCAATTCAAAAAAATCGGTCCACGGCACGGAGTCGCATGTGCATACGATGGAATCTTCCAAATCCGTCGGATTGGCCCAGGCCATGGAAAAAGAATTCACTTCTTTCGCAGGAAGGTATTCCCGCGGCGTCAAGGACACGGAGGACCGTGAACATTCACTGCATGTACTGAAATATACAGCCATGGCAGGAGTACTGATCGAATGTGGATTTATGACCCACGAAGATGAGGCGGCGTATCTCAATACGGCCAGCGGTCAAGAGAAAATAGCGACATCCATTTTTCGTGCATTTAAGTCGTACATCGTAAAGCAACACCCTTCTATTGCTTTTGTTAAAGAAGAACCAAAGCAGGATGCCACAGCGAAGAAAGAGGAACAGAAAACGGATGCGTCGAAGAGTTATGCAATCCAGATCATGTCATCCAAACAGCCTGTTGACACTACTATCCCTGAATTTAAAAAAATTGAATTGCCTGTTGTTCGAAACGAAGTGGAAACCCAAAGTGTTTACCGCTACAGGTATACAGTGGGGGAATATGCTTCCCAGGACGAAGCCCGAAAGGACCTTGAGAAAGTTCAGCAGAAAGGATTTAAGGACGCGTACGTCGTCAAAGTCAACTGACAATTTTTTAGATCCTTTTTTTATTCTGTGCTGAATTCCGTAAATTCACGGAAACCAATCTCAGCAATATGGCTACTGTATTTGAAACACGTCTCATTGGCAACATTGGTAAAGATGCCGTTGTCAGGAACATGGAACGCGGTGTTATTGCCATAAACTTTCCGGTTGCCCACAATAAGAACTGGTGGGACAAACGCAGTGGTGAAACCAAAACCAAAACGACCTGGGTCAATTGTACGATATGGAAGAGGGAAGGCGCCAATTTGCGCATTCTTGATTTTTTAAAGAGAGGCGCTATGGTAGAACTTCAGGGAACGCCCTTCGCAAAAGCGTATGCACAAGAAGACGGTTCTATCCGAACAGAATTACGGTTGAACGTTTCAAAGACAAACATTTTGCGTCCGGCACGCCATGACGATGATTTTCCGGATGTGGTGGATCAGGATGATACGGAATTCGATGCTTCGATGGATGATTTTACGCTCGACGAAGAGGATTTTTGAAGAAATTGGCAATTCAAAATTTGGAAAATAAATTCTTTACTTATATTTGCAGTCGCTTTGAATTTCTGATAAAGAAACACGAAGTAAAATTCCTCCTTAGCTCAGTCGGTTAGAGCATTTGACTGTTAATCAAAGGGTCCTTGGTTCGAGCCCAAGAGGAGGAGCAAAAGTGAAAGACCTCAGTGCTAGTAGTACTGGGGTTTTTTGTTTCTTCTAGTTCTAAAATTGATTTAATACCCGTTCTAGAATTATCATTATTTGGTTAATTTGTTTGAGAAATGTTTGAGCAGATAGATCAACAAGTGTCGTAACACTTAAATGTTATGGTAACTTTGACTTTAGTCCTTGATAAAAGAAGGGCTAATAAGGAAGGGAAATTCCCTCTCCTCTTCAGGATCGGTGCTAACCGTAGATATGCACACATTTCAACAGGCTTTCATTTACTATCATCAGAATTCAATGAGAATAGTAAGAGAATTGAAAATTTGGATATTAATGCAATAGTAAAGCTAACTGAGGCTAAATATCTTAAAAAGATATACTCCATTAAACTCGAAGACAGTACTCTTTCCAACCCCATAGAAATTAAGGAGATTCTTCTTGGTATTTCTTCAAAAGAAACTACTATAAGATCCTTTTGGGAAGATCATATTAATTCATTGCTGACATCTAAACGTTATGGCGGGGCACGTGTATACAAATCTGCTTTATCGTCAATTATGAAGCATAAGGATTTAGACATTTCATTTAAAGAATTTAATTACAAAGACCTTCTTGAATTAGAGTCCAAACTCTATTCTTCAGGTATTTCAACTAATGGAATTGGAGTTTATTTAAGAGCCTTTAGAGCTATATGTAACAAGGCCGTAAATCTTGATCTCGTGAGTTTTCAGTGGTATCCGTTTAGAAAATTTAAAATTAAAAAGGATAAAAAAGTGCCTCGAACATTAACAATTGAAGAAATAAGGAGGTTCTTTTTACTTGAAATTTCCACAGAAAATCCTCTTTACCAAAGTTGGCTAATTGGAAAATTAATATTTATGCTTCGCGGAATAA
>JBEGVI010000070.1:0-25691 GCA_041178485.1 Bacteroidota bacterium
ACCAGTCCTTGTGTGGCCAGTCCGGCGGAAAAGGTGACAGCATGCTGTTCGGCAATTCCAACGTCGAAAGCACGGTCCGGCATGGCTTCCATCATGATGTTCAGCGAACACCCAGAAGGCATGGCAGGGGTAATGCCCATGATCTTTTCATTTTCTTCAGCCAGTTCAACAATAGAATGGCCAAAAACATCCTGATATTTAGGCGGTTGAGGCGATTTTGGAATGATCTTAACGATCTCACCCGTGTCCTTATTGAACACGCCCGGGGCATGCCATTTTGTAGGATTTCCTTCTTCAGAGAATTTGTATCCGGCTCCTTTACGTGTGACACAATGAAGGATTTTTGGTCCCGGGATATCTTTCAGATCTTCAAGTACGCGTGCCAGACCGACCACATCGTGGCCGTCTATCGGGCCAAAGTACCTGAATTTCAGTGATTCAAAAAAGTTGCTTTGTTTGAGCAGGGATCCTTTCAAGGCTGTGGAGATCTTGGAGGCCACTGTCTGTGCATCCGGCCCGAATTTAGAGATCTTACCCAGCAGTTTCCATACTTCGTCTTTGACTTTGTTGTAGGTATGTGAAGTTGTGATGTCGGCAAGATATTCTTTAAGCGCCCCTACATTCGGGTCGATCGACATGCAATTGTCGTTTAGGATCACGAGAAGGTTGGCGTCTTTTTCAAAACCGGCATGGTTCAATCCTTCGAAAGCCAAGCCGGCGGTCATGGCTCCGTCACCGATTACTGCGATGTGCTGACGTTGTTTTTCACCCTTATATTTGCTCGCAACAGCCATTCCCAGTGCTGCGGAAATAGAGGTAGAAGAGTGTCCCACGCCAAAGGTGTCGTATTCGCTTTCAGATCGTTTTGGAAAACCTGAAATTCCCCCTTTCAATCGATTCGTATGGAATCGTTCTCTGCGGCCGGTAAGGATCTTGTGTCCGTATGCCTGATGTCCAACATCCCAAACCAATTGATCTTCCGGTGTGTTGAACACGTAATGCAAGGCTACGGTCAATTCAACCACTCCAAGGCTCGCCCCGAAGTGACTGTTGCCTATTTCCGAGATTACGTCAACAATGTACTGACGCAACTCATCAGAAATCTGGGGAAGGTCATCCACAGTAAATTTCTCCCTCATATCTGAAGGGACGACAATTTGTTCCAGAAGAGGACCTGCTTTATAGTGCTCCATAACCGTAAGGGTGTAAAATTAGGGTGAATAACAATAAGAAACAAATGGGAGTTTTATTTTGTTCACTGCTGGGTTTATTTAATGGAGAAGCTGGTCTCGATACATCCCGACCTTGTCGGGACACTCGACCAGCGTATTAGGGCGTTCAAGCCTTGTCGGGACACTCGACCAGCGTATTAGGGCGTTCAAACCTTGTTGGGACACTTTTGGTGCGCTGTTCACCTCGGCAGGTTAATCTACTTCATTCAATTTTTCCAAAATCGTTGGAAGAAATTCATTCAGTTTGGAAAACCCGAACCATTTTTTGCCTAAGTCTTTAACAGAGGCACCGATGTGATAGAGTTCTGAATCATCAATGATCAAAAATCGGTCATGGCTTTTTTTCAAAACGGAAACGTCTATGAATGGATATTGTTGGAAGTGTTTATTGAGGGATAAGTGCAATGTTTCGGAGATAGTGGGGGTGTAAATCTGTGCCTTTACTTCTTTGGCTCTATTGGCCAGAAGAGTCAGCGTATTTTCATCGATATAGTTGTCAATCAGTACAATGGATTTCTTGGCCGATTTTATCAAATCCAGTGCAAATTTGTAGGCATCGAAAATTTCTCCATCAAAGAAAATTCCTTTTTCAGGAGGTAATTTTTGTTTTTCCAGTGCCTCAAAAAGCTGGTTGACTCTGGCATCAGTGAATTGTTGTTTTTGTTCCAAACTGTTCATTCGAAAGATCAGATTTTTATTTTGATGAATGTAATGTCTCATTTGGACAAATGCCTGCATGATCTGAATACTTACGTGAATGGCTGTTTCACTTCTTAAAACAGCGGATAACATTGCAACCCCTTGTTCACTAAAAGCATAAGGAAAATAAGATGTGTGCTTCAATGTTTTATACCGGTCACAATTTGTGACCAGTTGTTCTAATTCCTCTCGAGAAAGTTGAAATCTGAATTCTTCAGGAAATCGCGCACTGTTTCTTTTTACTGCTTGATTGAGCACTTTAGTTTCAACGCCATAAAGTTTAGCCAGGTCACGGTCAATCAGTACTTGTTTGCCCCTTAAGAATAGAATTTGTTGTTGAATGGTAGGTTCAAGAGTTGTCATCTTTTGGTTAGGTATTTACTTAAAAATAAGAAAAACCCGTTAAAAATGCAAGAGATGATGGAAGATTTTCCCGCTCCGCAGGTTATGTTATCCTGAGATATTTTACAATGCTTTATTCAGCTGGATAGTTTGGTGAAAGTGCCTATTTCCCTCCCCGCCGATCGAGTGTCCAGACAAGGTCGGGATGTATCGAGATTGGCGGCGGGATTTTGATCGCAACAGTCTCTTGTCTTTCGTCTATCAGCGCCTTTCACTGAGAGCCTGTCGAGGTGAGCGGTCTAAAGTCTTTTGTCTATGGTCTATCAGCGCCAGCGGTCTAAAGTCCTAAAATCCTGAAGTCTAAATATGGTACAACAGCATCCCCACCGTAAAGTAGATGAACAAGCCCACGATATCGTTCAGGGTGGTGACAAACGGGCCGGTGGCCAATGCAGGGTCTATATCGTAGCGGTTGAGCACCAATGGGATGAGTGTGCCGAACGTCGCCGCAAAAATGATGACCGTGAACAATGAGATACTTACTACTAAGCCAAGCGTCGAGTTTTCGAAATACCACGCGATTCCAAAGATCATTAGAGAAAGTAGGAGGCCGTTGATTAGTGCCACCAGAAACTCTTTGTACATTTTTGAAAATATACCTGCAAACTGGTCATTGCCCTTTGCAAGGGATTGTACCACAATCGCAGAGGATTGTACGCCTACATTTCCTCCCATGGCTGTGATCAGTGGAATGAAAAATGCCAGGGCCGGAATTTCAGTGATTCCTACTTCAAATCGTGAGATGACCTGTGCTCCGAGTGTTCCACCGAGCATGGCAATGATCAGCCAGGGAATCCGTGCGCGGGTATTTCGCCAGATACTGAAAGTGCCATCAATACGCTCTGAGATACCCGAAGCGAGCTGGAAATCCTTGTCAGCCTCTTCTTTGATCACATCTACCACGTCGTCGAGGGTAATGCGCCCCACGAGTTTGTTCTGCAGGTCGACCACAGGCACGGAGACAAGGTCGTATTTTTCCATGATCTTGGCAACGTCTTCTTTAGAGTCGCTTGTTTTGACAGAGATGATGTTTTTCCCTTGATAGAGGTCTACAATCTTCGTTTTGGGACTGGCGAACAATAAGCGTTTCAGGGAGAGAAAACCGACGAGTTTGTTCAGGTCATCGACCACGTAAATCGTGTACACTTTTTCAACGTCTTCTGCCTGTCGACGCAATTCCACCAAACAACGATTTACCGGCCAATCCAGGCGCGCCTGCATGAATTCTTTCTGCATCAGACCCCCTGCGGTGTCTTCATCGTAATTGAGCAGGTCGACGATGTCTTCAGCGGCCTCGTCATCTTCCATCTGTGAGATGACCTCCTGAATCTGTTCTTCAGAGAATTCACCCAGGATGTCCGCCGCGTCATCTGAATCCAGATTTTCGAGCTGATCTGCGATCTCTTTGGTGGAAAGCGAGGCCAGGAAACGGTCGCGCACTTCTTCCTCGAGTTCCATGAGTACGTCTGCCTGCACCTCCTCTTCCAGCTGGAAATAGATGTATTTGGCTTCTTCGTTGCTTAGAAGATCGAGGATCTCCGCAATATCGGCATAGTGCAATTCGAGGATGTGCTCTTTGATCCAAAGGTGATCCTGCTCAGCGATCTTGGCTCTGAGTTGGTCCAGGAATTCTTTGGTCAGTTCGAAACGCACGGGAAAATTTTTCTACAAAAGTATGGAATTGGGGCGAAAACAGAGGCAATAGAAATATCCTTTAAAGGAATGCGGAAAAATAATGTTTCTCAAATGTATCTATTTCGCTGGTAATGCGTATTCAAAGCGTACTTTTGTAATTAGGAATGAATTACTTTTTTGAGCACTTTTTAAGGGAGATGCAACTTCCCCTCAAGAACCCCGTTCTGGTGTTCTCTCTTTTACTGCTCATAATCCTTCTCTCCCCGATATTGCTAAGAAAGATCAGAATTCCAGCGATCATAGGGTTAATCATTTCGGGAGTCATTATCGGCCCACATGGTTTTGGACTTATCGGTCGTAAAGCCATGGACTCTCAGGGATTCTTTGACATTGAACTTTTTGCAACGATTGGCTTGTTGTACATCATGTTCATTGCCGGACTGGAACTTGACCTGAACGAATTCAAGAAGTATTACAAAAAGAGCATTTCTTTTGGTTCGCTCACCTTTTTTGTTCCAATTCTTCTTGGTTTTCCCCTTTGCTATTACGGTTTGGGACTTACACAAACAGCAAGCTGGCTCACAGCAAGTATGTTTGCAACACACACGCTCGTCGCTTACCCAATAATCAGCAAATACGGACTGACCAAACATGCCGCTGTTGCTATAACCGTCGGAGGAACAATTCTCACGGATACAGCGGTGCTTATCATTCTTACTGTCATTTCAAGTTCGACGGAGGGAACGCTGGACAGTGCGTTCTGGGTGCGTCTGATTACCTCGCTGACCATCTTTACGCTGATCATGTTTTTTCTCATTCCACGAATTGCGCGCTGGTTTTTCAGCAAACTCGACAGTGAGAAAAATGCACAATATATCTTTGTTCTTTCAATTGTATTTTTTGCTGCTTTCCTCGCCGAGGTTGCTGGTGTTGAGCATATCATTGGTGCATTCGTAGCCGGATTGGTGTTGAACAGGCTTATCCCACACAATTCTGTTCTTATGAACAGGGTGGAATTCATTGGAAACACGTTGTTCATACCGTTCTTCCTGATCTCAGTGGGAATGGTGGTGGATTACAAAGTCTTTTTTTCAGGGAACTGGCCGTTGGTCATCGCCGGAGTATTGACGACTTTCGCCATTTTAAGCAAGTGGCTCGCGGCATTGATCACGCAACTCATTTTTAAAATGACCGCCACGGAACGACAAGTGATATTTGGATTAAGTTCTTCGCATGCTGCTGCAACACTTGCAATCATCATGGTTGGATACAACGATGGCAATGGAATACTTGACATCAATGTGGTCAATGGTACAGTAGTGTTGATCCTTTTCACATGTTTGACAGCCTCATTTGTAACTGAAAATGCGGGAAAAAGGTTGTTGATACAGATTTCAGAGAAAGGGGAGGAGGATACTGCAGAGACAAGGTTAAGGAATAAACACCTCCTGGTTTCGATGAATGAACTCAAAGGAAATGAGTCATTATTGGACTTTTCTATACTTATTTCTGATCCCAAAGTGATCAATCCGATTTCGGTGGTAAGTGTTTATCCGAACAATGAGGATGCAGAACGCATGATCCGAAAGTCCCGCAAATCTCTCGAAGAAATTGTTAAACACTTTTCAGGACATGAGACAAAACTCAATACGATTGCAACGATAGACCATAATTTATCTTCCGGAATAGCGCGCGTTTCGAAGGAACTTGTTACCGATGTTGTGGTATTGAACGACAGCAGAAGAATTAATTTTTTAAAGCGAATTGTAGGTGATGACCGCGCTCACCTGATGGATGTGTGTGACAAAACGATTTTTTTCTGTCAACTGGACAGGCCGGCGGTAAGTTATGACCGCATCCTTCTGATCTGTGGAAAGCATGCGGAACTTGAATTGTCCTTTCCACTTTGGGCCGAACGTGTTCTTCGTCTTGCGAAACAATTGAACATACACATTGAACTGTATTCAACACAACTGGTGCATGAACGATTGTTGAAAGTTGCGGAAGCAAATAAGGTTATGGTGACAACCAAGCATGTGGAAATTGAAGAAGTGGATGATTTTTTTCTCCTACACTCCACGCGATCCGAAGACGATTTGATTGTATTTGTGGGTGCCCGTACAGGAGCAGTTTCACATCAATCCAGTTTGGACGCTTTCCCGTCGAAAATCGAAAAAGGATATCCCGAAAACGACATGATCATGATCTATCCGGCTCAGAATACCCTGGAGAATATTTATGGCAATTACGATGATTTTGATCCAACGGCACTTTCAAAAGGAGTGGAAGCAATTCAGAAGATCGGGAAAGAAGTTGGGAATATCTTCAAGAAACCTTAGACTCTTCAGATAAAAACAATCCGTAAAAAAACGCAAAGAAAGACGCACCCATCTGAGTTTCCAGCGTGTCTTCGAGCAGAAAGGTCGCGGCAGCAACAAGCATGAATGTGAATCCTATCAAGTGTTTTCTTTGAAAGCAATGCTTCAGAAAACGGACGATAATCCAGAAGAAAAGAACCAGTCCTGCGATGCCAAAACTTAACCATGCCGTCAGGTAGGAATTATGCGCTCTGAGCCGGTATTCTGGTAAGAGTTTGCTTTGATCCTCGGTATATTGTTCGTCAAAGCTCTTTTGAAGGTCTCCTGTTCCAACGCCAATCCACCAGTTTTTTTCAATGATACGCAAGGCAGTTTTCCAATATTCCAGGCGCTGTAATAGAGAATGTCCGTTTGGATCGATGTTGTTTTGAAGTTGAAAACGGATGCCTTTCCACCTGGCAAATAGCCCTCCTTTACCTTCCTCGCGACTGGCAATGCCGCTCTCTATGAGTGCAATATCATGACGAGTTAATTTCAGAAATCCAACGGAATCTTTTCGTTCTCCCAGATCAGTTAGGAAGCGCATAAGTGTGAACCGAACAGGCTGACCTTTTTTATCCGTTCCATCGTAAGGCCTCTCTGAAACGGCATTCCAGGAGCTGCGCAACTCCTCTTCGCATAGATAGGCTAGTGTTGGCTTTCCGTCAATGAATGTTCCGGGTTCCAGATTGTGTGTATAGGGGTTTCCGTTAATCGTTCGGGCGGGTAGATTTTTAAAGATTTCCGGTCTGGGCTCATTGGTAAGAGTGAGCCCAGAAAGGTACACTGCAATGAAAACCATGACCATTGTTGGGATGCCAATGATGCTGTATGCCAGCAAGCGTGAACGTTCATAGCTCAAAGTGAATAAGAAAGCAAGTAGTCCAACGATAAAAGCGAGCAGTCCGGAAACGATCTGACTGTAGTAGGTGTAGTAAGCGAACCAGCAAGTGATAAGTACAAAAAGGATTTTGAGAAGTGTTGATGTTTGTTTTATTTGAAACATGCATACAGCTGCTGCCATTGCCACAAGAATTCCGTAGCGAATGTGCGAGCCAAAAAGCGATAGCTCACGAATATCTGTGTAGGTCCGTTTGCCGAAAACCTGATGCCACGCCAGCATATTGATCAGTGAAGTGAGTAGCACTGCTGCAACAAAGAAATGAAGTATGAGGCCTGTTTTTTTTGTTGACAAAGGATGAAGGATGAAGGCAACAGGTACAATGAGCAGCGTAAGTTTAGTTTTGAGGTCGTTGCCTGCAAAACCAAAATCTGAAGTCCATAGAAGTCCTGTGATGTGGAGTGCCAGAAAGAAAAGCAGCGGATGCAACACTCGCGCAGACTTGATTCGTCCAGGGATGGTGTTGTAGCTTCCTAAAAGCAAAACAGACAGCACCATCAGCATCGAAGAAATGGAAAGAATGATTTTGCTGGTGCTCAGTCCCACTGAGAACGCAATTGCCGAGAAAAGAAAAAGGTGTTCTGAGAACCGTCGGATGCTTTGTTCTTTCATTGTTACAAAATCCCCAAACGCTTACTTCTTTAAAATAGTGTTGTACTGAGATGAATTATGTAAAATCTCCAGCGCTTTTTTGAGCACATCGTCCGATTTAAATGAATCAACTGCCCTGCCTTTTTGATAGTAATAACGTGAGATGATCTCATTTTCAAGCAAAGGAAGAATCTCTTCTTTGAATTTTTCAAGATCGCGCTCCTTTGACGGAACAACCTTCGAGAGCAATGCTTCGTACTCAGCTTTTGAATCTTCGAAAAACCCTTCCTCTTCTGCCGTTTTCTTCATTTTTTTAAGCATTTCTTCCGACGCGGTGGAATAGGTGAAATCTTCTTTAAGCACATACGTTTTGAAAGATTCGTATTCAGTGGGGCTCAGAGAAAACTTCCCGGCCTCTGAAATTGTCGGATGCAGCCGGTAATACTCCGTGGCAAAGTTGAAAATTAAATTATTTGCGAAAATGGTTGCTGTAAGGCGACTCAATTCTTTCTCGTCGATCTTAACATCGGGTTCTATTCCCCTTCCGTCGATGACATCCCTTCCGTTCACGGTTTTGAAAATTTTGATCAATGAATCAGCCACCTCTTTGGGCCTTTCTCCCTCTTTCTTGTCATAATATTCCAGTCGCTGTACACATCTTCCGGAGGGTGTATAGTACTTGGCTATGGTCAATTTAACTTTTGATCCATATTTCAGATCATAGGTCCTTTGTACCAGTCCCTTACCATATGAGGTTGCACCAACAATAACTGCACGGTCAAGGTCCTGCAAACTCCCTGCAACAATCTCGCTGGCCGAAGCTGATCCCTCGTCGATCAAAACGGAGAGTGGGATTTCCAGATCGAGTGGATTTTCCATTGTTTTGTAGGTGCGGTTTTCTTCTGCAACTCTTCCTTTGGTCGTTACCACCGTTTGGTCCTTTTTGACAAACATGTTGACAATCTTCACTGCTTCGATAAGGAGTCCGCCCCCATTGCCGCGCAGGTCGAGTACAAGCTGTTTCATACCCTTCGATTTTAGCTCAGTGAAGGCAGCTTTTACATCTGAGGCTGCAGTTTGAGTAAAACTGTTCAATTTTATATATCCCGTAGTTTCATCAATCATTCCAGAATAGGGCACATCTGGCAATTTGATTTCATCCCGCGTGATACTCAATTTCTTGATTTCACTTCCCCGTTCAACTTCGACCATAATCGTGGTTCCCTTTGGCCCTTTTAGTGATGTTGAAACGTCGTCTGAAGGCAATCCTTTCATTGTTTTACCATCAATGGAAAGAATCTTGTCGCCAGCCATTAATCCGGCTTTTTGAGCAGGATTTCCTTCGTAAGGTTCAGCGATATAGGTATAGTCTCCAATTTTTCTGATAAGCGCACCGATTCCGCCATATTGGCCTGTGGTCATAAGTTTATAATCTTCAATGTTCGATTCGTGATAATAAACGGTGTATGGGTCAAGTTCTTTAAGCATGGCATCTATGGCCACTTTGGATAATTTTCCAACCTGAGCGTCATCGACATAATACATCTCCAGATGCTGATAGATCTGATCCATCAACTCGAGGTTTTTAATTACTTCGAATCCGTTGCTTTGAGAACGCGCCTGAGTAACAAATGTTAAAACAAACAGAAGCTGAAGAAGTATTTTAGAGATTTTCATTATCGAGTTGTTTTGTTAATTCGTGAAATGTTTTACCCATTTTTTTGTCTAAAACAGCTACCGGAATTTCCTCCTTGCCGGTGTATACCAAAAAGAGGGAGAGGTGCATGCCGCGACCATGTAAAAATTGTTCCAAAATTACTTTATTCTTTCGAACAGACTCTCGAAGTAAGCGCTTGATTCGGTTTCGATCTGTAGCTTTTCTGAATGTCCGTTTGGGTGCTGAAAGAACAATTTGGAATGCTGTTTTTTGGTCTAAAGGTTTGGTTTCCAAGTAGTGGAGTACAAATGGAAAATGTTTAATGCTTTTCTTTGCTTCAAACACTTCTGCAATGCGTTCTCTGGAGCATAATTTATACTCTTTCCCAAAACAGGCGTTCATGAAATAAAGTTAGTGATATCAATATGCTCGTCAATCTATTTTCGGAAGATTCACAGATTCCTTGACTACAAAGGATGCAGGAAATTCTGAAAAGATCTCCATTTTCAGTTTCTCTGCTTCAAGCGGACTCCGGTAATCGCCTGCTTTAAGCAAATAATTGGGCGCACTAAAAACGACATAGGTTGGAGTACCCGGATGGACATTCTCAAAGCGTGACCGTGTTTCATCGATTTTTTTTCTATCTGAGTCAAACATCAATTGAAGCCGATAGCCGGATATCTGTGGAGATGTTGCAGGGGGAACCACGCTACCTTGTTTTTTGATCAATTCCTCAATGCGTGCGTCGGCGTGAATTTCAATTTTTCCTTCTTCCTGTGCTGTTAGAAAGGTCGTATACAGGAGAACGGTGCACGAAATAAAAAGGATTCTGATCATGGTCTGTGCATTTAGTGATGTAAAGATACCAAATACATGCGAATCATTGACTTAATTGAAAAAATCAAAAAGTTCACAATTGCCCGCGCATTATTCACAGCAAAAAAGATTATTTAGAATGAATTTAAATTACTTTACTCGACCCTAAAATTGTCACAAAACTGTCATGAAATCTTGCGATTCTTCTAAATTTGCTACCGTCAAAAAGTGGAATTTTGACGAAAATGATGCATCGATATAAATGAAAATATCTAATAGTCAGATGTTTAGAAATTATAAAAACTGGTGTTTCGGAGCCTTGTTGATATTTATCACTTCCGGAATTTCCGCAGTACACGCTCAAGGTGAAGCATTGTTCAAAGCAAAGTGCGCGAGTTGTCACCAACCCCATAAGAATGGTACCGGCCCTAAATTGTTCCAAGTTCGTCAACGCTGGATAGACGGTGGAGCAGGCGAAGGGGCCATTTACACATGGGTGAACAACTGGCAGAATGCGGTTGCAAGCGGTGATCCTTACGCTGTAAAAATTAAAGACTGGTCGCCTACCGCGATGAGTCAATTCCCTGAATTGAAAAAAGAGGACATTGACGCCATCATGGATTGGGTGGATTCGCAACCGGATCCTGCCGCAGGAGGTGGTGCAGATGGTGCTGCTGGTGGTGGTGATGGTGTTGCTGTTGATCCAGCTGCTGCTGGCGAGGAAGAAGGTTCAACCGGTTGGATTTGGATTATTCTTGGAGTAATCTTCATTACAATAATTCTTGCCGTCGGAGGTGTACGCCGTCAATTGAAGTTTGCTTCAGCTGAAAACGATGGAGAAGAAATAAAAGAGCACCTTACGTACGGTGAAGAGTTCAAAGCGTGGGCTTGGAAGTACAGGTTGTTTGTAGGTCTGGCTTCACTTGTCCTTGTGATTGGCGTAGTTGTCTCACTTTTCCTCGGTTTGTATAGTATTGGTGTTGTAGAAGAATATCAGCCATCGCAACCCATAGCATTCCCGCATGCTATACACACTGGAACGAATGGAATCGATTGTAAATATTGTCACAATTCAGTGACCAAATCTAAATCTGCCGGTTTGCCTACTGTGAATGTTTGTATGAATTGTCACAAACAGATCAATGGCCGTACACCTGCTCAACAGGAACAGATTGCCAAGATCTATGAGGCAGCGGGTTGGGATCCTACAGCAGGTAACGGAGCCGGTGCTTATACTGGGAAAACAAAACCTATAGTTTGGAATAAAGTACATGTCTTGCCTGATCATGTTTATTTCAATCACTCTCAGCACGTGGCAGTAGGAGGTGTGGATTGTAAGCAATGTCACGGCGATATGACCAAGCAGACAGAAGCGGTGAAAGTTCAGCCTGTTTCAGAATTGAACAAGATCGAAGGCAACGTTCCTCTGACCAAAACAACCTTAACGATGGGTTGGTGTATTGAATGTCACAAAGAAAAAGAGATTTCTACCGGTGCACTTGACTCAAAGAATGATGGGTACTACAATGAGATTCACCGCCGCTTGATGAAGGATAAGAAGTTATACAAGCAGTACCTTGAAGATGGTAAGGTTTCTGTGAGCGAACTTGGTGGATGGGAATGTGCGAAATGTCACTATTAATTAAGAATTGAACTAGTCTGAAATACCAAATGACAATGGCAAGAAAATATTGGAAAGGTCTGGAAGAATTAAAAGAAACACCTGAATTCTTGAATTCAAGAGACCAGGAGTTTCCGTCTCAGATGTCGGTTGAAGAATTTCTTGGGGATGACAACCTTAAGGAAACCTCCACGGCTAGACGTGATTTTCTTAAATTCCTTGGATTTAGTGTTGCAGCTGCAACAGTAGCGGCTTGTGAGGCTCCTGTTACAAAAGCTATTCCTTACGTAAACAAACCGGAGAACGTTACTCCTGGTATGCCTACATGGTATGCATCTACATATTATGACGGTGTATCTTACGCAAGTATCGTGGTTAAAACACGCGAGGGAAGACCTATTTACATCAAAGGAAACAAAGATTTCGGTATCACCAATGGCGGTTCCAATCCTCAAATCATAGCATCTGTTTTAGGATTATATGATTCAGCACGATTACAGAACCCTGTGAAATCAGGAAAGCAAACGAGCTGGTCTAAATTGGATGCTGAGGTGAAAGCAGGTTTAAAGTCGGCTGGAAAAGTTACCGTGGTTTCCAATACAATTATAAGTCCCTCTTTGAAAGAGGTAATCAATGAGTTGTCTGTTTCTTTGGGTGGTATTCGTGGTGAAGACGGAACAGTGACCAATCCGAAATTTGAGCACATTCAATACGACGCTGTTTCTTATGCAGGAATGCGCGCTGCGAATAAGGCTAATTTCGGATCAGAGATCATTCCTTCGTATGATTTTTCAAAGGCAAAAACAATTGTTAGTGTAGGGGCAGATTTCTTGTCAACCTGGTTGATGCCAACGCAGTTTGCTTCTCAATATGGTCAACGCAGAAATCCTGATGGCGATTGGATGTCAAAGCATTTCCATTTTGAATCGGTAATGTCTGTAACTGGATCGAATGCTGACTACCGCGGAATGATTAAGCCTTCCGAGCAAGCAAAAGTTTTGGCATATATCCTTAAAGCGTTCAATGTAAATACGGGTGTTTCAACTGAACTTTCCAAAGAAAACGCAAAGATTGCTGACATGGCAATTGCTGCACTAAGAGCGTCTAAAGGAGAATCTGTAGTTGTTTCCGGTTCAAATAATACTGGTGTTCAAATCCTTACAAATAAATTGAACAACGTACTCGGTGCGTATGGTACAACAATTAACCTGAATGAGCAAATCAATCTTTTCCGTTCTGAGGATGAGAAAATGTCGAAATTTGTTTCTGATGTCATTGCGGGAAGAGGAGCGGATGCGGTTCTTTTCTATGGCGTGAATCCCGTGTATACTCTGCCTAACGGAAAAGAATTTGGTAAGGCACTTAAAAACGTGAAGTTGTCTGTATCGTTCTCTTCTCATGCGGATGAAACAGCGTCAAACTGTAAATTTATTGCTCCTGATCATCATGCATTGGAGTCTTGGGCGGATTACAACCCAACTACAACACATTTTGCAGTTGCTCAGCCAACGATTCGTCCGTTGTTCAATACGGCTTCTTCCTTGGAGTCTTTATTGGTTTGGGCGAGTAAAGCTTCAAGAGGCGGTAAGGACTCGAAAGTTGCTTACGACTATATCCGTCAGGTCTGGGAAGGTGCAAATTCACTTGCAGCTGTGAGAGGTGCTGATTTACATACTTTCTGGAACATGGCAGTTCATAATAGCTGTGTTACTGTTCCGGCAGCAGCAGCTCCTGTGGCTACTTTTACCGATGCGAGTGCAACAGGACTACCAGCTGGAAACGGTCTGGAAGTAGTATTGTACCAAAAAGCGGGTATTGGAATTGGTTTACAGGCAAACAACCCTTGGTTACAGGAGTTGCCCGATCCGATCACAAAAGTTACATGGGACAACTACATTACTATGAATCCCGTGGAAATGGAGAAGGCGGGTTATGCAACAACATACGATCAGGAGCATGGTTTGAATTTGGCTACCCTTAAAGTGGGTGGTGAACAAGTAACGCTTCCTGTTTATCCACTGCCTGGACAGGCTCTAGGAACTGTAGGTGTGGCATTAGGATATGGTCGTGGTGCTAACGGAGAAAATATAGGTAAGGCTGCATTCCAGACGAAAGAGTACGGCGGCAACGACTCAGACGATAATGGAAATTTAAAACCAATTGGTGCGAACGTTTTTGCATTTGTTCAGTCCGGTAAAACTTTTGGATATGAGGCCTCTGGTTCGATATCTAAAGCAGCAGGAACATATGCAATCGCAGCGACTCAGATTCACCATACGGTGATGGGCCGTCATTCGATCGTTCGTGAGACAACTCTTGGAATTTTCAAGAACAGTGAGAAGGAGGCATACAATCCTTCACACATGTTACAGAAACTCGATAAAGAGGGCAACCACGTTGAAAAACCGGTAGGTGAGTTCGACTTGTGGGATGCGCATCCGGTAGAAAAGATCGGTCACCGTTGGGGAATGACTGTAGATTTATCTTCTTGTATTGGTTGTGGATCTTGTTTGGTTGCTTGTCAATCTGAGAACAATGTACCGGTTGTTGGAAAAGATGAGGTAAGAAGAGGCCGTGAAATGCACTGGTTGCGTATCGACCGTTATTTTGCGTCTGACGAGGAGGTAGTACCGGGCTTGAAGAAGGACGCCAACAACATTAGTTATGACCAAGCTGAGAAAGCCGCGGTCAATCCGAAGGTAGTGCACATGCCATTGATGTGTCACCATTGTAACCACGCACCGTGTGAAACGGTTTGTCCGGTTGCAGCGACTACACATAGCAACGAGGGCTTGAACCAAATGGCATACAACAGATGTATTGGTACGCGTTATTGC
This sequence comes from Bacteroidota bacterium, assembly GCA_041178485.1. GTDB lineage: Bacteria > Bacteroidota > Bacteroidia > Flavobacteriales_D > Crocinitomicaceae > M0103. The sequence goes on from JBEGVI010000070.1 coordinate 14,749, forward strand.
GCGAACAACTGTCCATACAAAGTGCGTCGTTTCAACTGGTTCAATTATCCTTCTTACAAGAAGTTTACGGAAGTCAATCCTGCACAAGACGATTTAGGACGTATGGTATTGAATCCGGATGTAACGGTACGTACGCGTGGTGTGATGGAAAAATGTTCTTTCTGTGTTCAACGTATTCAAGCAGGTAAATTGGTGGCGAAGAAAGAAGCACGTCCTGTAGTTGATGGAGACTTCACTTCGGCGTGTGCTGACGCTTGTCCAACAAACGCAATTATTGTGGGAGACTGGAACGACTTGAAGTCTATGGTTAGAACAAGTTCTGATGACAAACGGGCATATCAGGCTCTTGAAGAAGTTGGTGTTAAACCAAACGTTTGGTACAAAGTGAAAGTCAGAAATGAAGACAATGCCGAATTAGCGAAGTATCAGGTGGCGGAAGCGCATCACGGTGCACATGCGGAAAAGAAAACTCATCATTAACAGGAAAATTTAAGCGTAATGCATAAGGAAGCAGCAATAAGGGAACCCCTCATTTTAGGTCACAAGACTTATCATGATGTAACGGAAGATGTATGCAAGCCAATCGAGGATAAGGCGCCGCGAATGTGGTATATTCTTTTCGGTATTGCACTGATTATTGGACTTTATGGTGTAGGTTGTATTTTTTACCTTCTGGGAACAGGTATCGGTGTCTGGGGATTGAACAAGACTATTGGTTGGGCTTGGGACATCACCAACTTCGTATGGTGGGTAGGTATTGGTCACGCAGGAACTTTGATTTCTGCCGTACTACTTTTATTCAGACAGAAATGGAGAATGGCCATTAACCGTTCAGCAGAGGCTATGACCATCTTTGCGGTATTTATGGCCGGAATGTTTCCACTGATCCACATGGGGCGTCTTTGGGTTGGGTATTGGACGCTTCCTTTGCCAAACCATTTTGGTTCACTTTGGGTTAACTTCAACTCACCTCTTCTTTGGGACGTTTTCGCGATTTCTACTTATCTTTCCGTGTCTCTGGTATTTTGGTATATTGGCTTGATTCCGGATTTTGCGACTATTCGTGACCGTGCGAAAAAGCCTGTTGCTAAAAGAATGTACTCCATACTTTCTTTTGGATGGTCCGGTCGGGCAAAACACTGGAACCGTTTTGAATTGGTCTCATTGGTTTTAGCCGGTTTGGCGACACCTCTCGTATTCTCTGTACACTCTATCGTATCGTTCGACTTTGCTACTTCTGTAATACCTGGTTGGCATACGACGATCTTCCCTCCATACTTCGTTGCAGGAGCAGTATTCTCCGGTTTCGCAATGGTTCAGACGCTCCTACTCGTTATGAGAAAGGCAATGAATCTTGAGGCGTACATCCACACGAAGCACGTGGAATACATGAACATCGTTATCATGGTGACAGGTTCGATTGTTGGTACAGCATACATCACAGAGTTATTTATTTCCTGGTACTCAGGAGTAGAATATGAGGCATATGCATTCCTGAACAGAGCTACGGGTCCTTATTGGTGGGCATATTGGTCGATGATGACGTGTAACGTGATTTCTCCGCAGTTGATGTGGTTCCGAAAATTGAGAAGAAGTTTATTGTTCACATTCATTATTTCGATTGTAGTAAACATCGGAATGTGGTTCGAGCGTTACGTGATTATCGTAACCTCGTTGCACAGGGATTACATACCTGCTGCATGGAGTATGCATTACCCAAGTCACCTGGATATAGGGGTGTATATTGGAACAATCGGTTTGTTCTTTACATTCTTCTTGCTTTTTGCAAGGTACTTCCCGGTATTGGCTCTGAATGAAGTGAAAACGATTTTGAAAAGTTCCGGTGAATCTTACAAGAATACACCTGATCACCATTAATTAAATTAAGACAAGCGACATGGCAGATAAAGTAATGTATGCAATGTATGACGACGACGAGGTGCTGAAAGATGGCGCTAAGAAGTTGGTCGCTCAAGGAGTAAAAATCAATGAGGTCTTTTCTCCATTTCCTATTCACGGAATAGACCCAATCATAGGTGTTAAAAATACACGTCTGGGAATCATGGCCTTTATTTATGGCATTACCGGTACTATGCTTGCGACAGTGGGTATGCGGTATTTTATGGTGGTTGACTGGCCCATGAATATTGGTGGTAAACCAAATTTTACATATTTGGATAACATGCTGGCTTTTATTCCAATTACGTTCGAGTTCACAGTATTGTGCGCTGCCCATGGTATGGCAATCACCTATTTATTGAGAAACAAAACACTTCCTGGAATTCCTGCTCAGAACCCGGATCCCCGAACTACAGACGACAGATTCGTTATAGAGGTGAGGGCATCCGAAAACAGTCAGTTTAGTGCAGAAGAGCTTGAGAAGATGCTGAAAGAAACGAGTTTGGTAGAACTGGATCAAAAAGATCTGAAATAAAGGATCAAAAGTTTAAATGAACGTCAAATGAACAAGAAGTTTAAGGTATTCGTTGGATTTGTAATGGCATCCGCATCGGTTTTGATACTTGGTGCATGTACTGCGAATGCAGATTCTCCGGGGTTAGAGTACATGCCGGATATGTACCGTTCTCCCGCAATTGAACCGTACGTTGATTATGGAGAAATTCGCGGAAGAATAAACGAAGATGTAAAATTGAAACAATCTGCGCTGACTCCGCCTGCCGGAACTGTTCCTTACTATGGGAAGGATTCAGAGACAGTGATGCTTATGTTGCCCTATTTCAGAAAGGCCAATGTTGCTTTTCGTGAAACGCATGGCTTGTATGGCGCTGACCTGACAAAAACAGATGAATACGCTGCAGCATACAATGATGTTAATCCGTATAAACTCACTGCTGAAAATGCAGAAGGAATGTTCAAAAAAGGAAAAGAACTTTATACTGCGATGTGCCAACATTGTCACGGAGAAAAGGGTGATGGAAATGGCCCAATGGTGGCAAGTGGAGCGTATGCCGGAGTGCCAAACTATAAAGATCGTGCAAATCTAGGTGAAGGTCAGATTTTCTATTCAATTTACTATGGAAAAGGAGCAATGGGTGCTCATTCTTCTTTATTGAACAAAAAGGAGATCTGGACTTTGGTTCATTATGTAAAAAAGTTTCAGGATGCTGAATACGGTAAGTTTGATGCGAACGGAAAACTTGCTGTAGCTGCTGCACCTGATTCAACCGGTAATTAATAACATTGAATACGAGCAATAATGGAATTTAAAATTTCAAATAACGCGAAACGTCTAACGATGGTCTTGCTGGTAGCAGGAGCGATTCTGTTTCTAATCGGTCTGGCAACATCCATGGGAGACCACCATTTCAAAACCCGTTTATTGGCAAACGGACTGATTAATGGTTTTTTCTTCTTTGCACTGGGACTTGGGGCGTTGTTCTTTTTGGCTTTGCAATACGCAACAGAAACAGGTTGGTATGCTTCAGTTAAGCGAGTGATCGAATCTATTGCACTTTTCCTTCCTTATGGAATGGGATTGTTAGGTTTGGTATTGCTTACACTCACATTTTTGGATGGTGCGCACATTTACTCATGGATGGATCCTGAAACAGTGGCTCATGACAAGATCATTCAAGGAAAGGCAGTCTATTTGAATAAAGCGTTTTTCTGGATTCGCACACTCGTTTACTTTGCGGTTTATTTCTTATTCTTGAGAGGATTCAGAATGCGTTCACTGGAAGAAGACAGAATCGGTGGAACGGATTTGCACTTTACGAATTATAAAAAGGGAGCTTTGTTCCTGGTGTTCTTTGCTGTATTTAGTTCAACTTCTGCGTGGGATTGGCTCATGTCAATCGATGTTCACTGGTTTTCTACACTTTTTGGATGGTATACATTCGCGGGAATGTGGTGCTCGTCTATGGTAGTGTTGGTATTAACTACACTTTACCTGAAGTCACTTGGATATCTGCCAAAAGTAAATGATTCACACATTCACGATATAGGAAAATGGACCTTTGCGACATCTTTCTTATGGTCTTACCTTTGGTTCTCTCAGTTCATGCTGATCTGGTATGCGAACATCGGCGAGGAAGTTGCCTATTACATGATGCGAATAGAAAATTTCAAAATCCTCTATTTCTCAATGTTCGTTATCAATTTTGCTTTTCCAATGCTCATATTGATGTCCCGTGACGCCAAGAGAAATGCCGGGATTCTTTCGTTTGTAGGAATTATAATACTGATTGGCCATTGGTTGGATGTTTACATTATGGTTTCTGCAGGCTCCCTTGGAGCGAATGCTAAAATTGGCGCTCTTGAAGTTGGCATGGCCTTATTGGTTGCAGCAGCATTCATTCGAATCGTATTGAACAATTTAACAAAAGCACCTTTAACTCCGGTGAATCACCCGTTCCTGGACGAGAGTGTTCACCACGAAATATAATTAACACGTTAATTGAAAAATGATGGGAGGTAAACTGATTACTTTGATCGTTATAGTTTTAGGAGTAATTGCCATTGCGCAGCTCGTACGCGTTTATGAATTAACTTCAAAACTACGTAACCGTGGTGAACATGAGATCACGGATCGTGACAACAACCTGAACGGAAAAATGATGTTCGGTTTTATGTTTGCGATGTATGCATTTTTCTTATACCTGTGCATGGAGTTTGGATGGACAGGTCGTGGGGAAGCAGCTTCGAACATTGGTAAAGAAACAGATTGGTTGCTTGATTTGAACTTTATCATCATTATCATCGTATTTTTCTTGACGAATACTTTGCTGTTCTTCTTTACTTACCGCTATGTGCGCAAACCTGGAGTTAAAGCATTGTATTTCCCGCACAATAACAAACTGGAAATGATATGGACGATTGTTCCTGCCTGTGTGTTAGCGGTAATCATCATCCTTGGATTGAAAAAATGGAATGAAGCTACTGGTGATGCATCTAAAGAGGCAATCCGAGTTGAATTGTTTTCAAAACAATTTGACTGGACAGCGCGTTATTCAGGCAAAGACAACAGGCTGGGAAGGTTTGATTATAAGTTAACCACAGACAACAATGAATTGGCATTGATGACTGCGGCAACCATTGACAGTGCAATAGCGGCCATGGAGTTTGGCCCCAGTGGTATAAAAACCCTCGAAGCGAAGCTCAATGATCCTAAAATAATGATGATTCCTGAAGATCGCGAAAAAATGGAAACAGATCTGTCGAGAAAACAACGCATGATTCGATTGCTATATCAGATGCGTGAGCGACATGACTCAAAGATCGACGCGATGGCATGGGATGATATCATCCAAAAAGACACGCTTTACCTTTGCGCCAACAAGGAATATGAATTCACATTCCGTGCGAAGGATGTAATACATTCAGCATTCTTCCCTCATTTCCGTGCTCAAATGAATACAGTTCCGGGGATGGTAACTCGTTTCAAGTTTACACCGGATATTACTACAAAGGATATGCGTGAAAGGATGAACAATCCGAAGTTCAATTATATCTTAATGTGTAACAAAATTTGTGGAGGGGCACACTATAAAATGAAGATGATTGTAGTTGTACTTGATGAACCACAGTACAAGGCATGGATGTCAGGTAAAAAGACCTTCAAGGACGGTTACATGGCTGCTATGGCAGCTCCTGCAGCTCCTGCTGATGGAAGCGACTCCACCGCAGTGACTGAGGATTCTCTAAGTTTAACAATGAACTAATTATTAACTTTTAAAGATAAGAACGATGGCGGCAGCTACGCACGACACACACGGACATCACGATGCGCATGGACACCATGATCATGGTCATCATGAAGAGAGTTTTGTATCGAAGTATATCTTTAGCGAAGACCATAAAATGATTGGAAAGCAGTTCTTAATAACTGCTGTATTCATGGGAATTGTGGCAATGCTTTTGTCAATCCTTTTCCGTATCCAATTGGCTTGGCCGGGTGAATCTTCTGATTTCCTTAGCTTCTTTTTGGGCGAAACCTGGGCACCAGGTGGAGTTTTGAAAGAGGACATGTACCTCGGATTAGTAACGATTCATGGTACTATCATGGTATTCTTCCTTTTGACAGGTGGATTATCAGGTACGTTCTCCAACATCTTAATTCCTCTTCAGTTAGGCGCACGTGACATGGCTTCAGGATTTTTGAACATGCTTTCGTTCTGGTTCTTCTGCCTTTCTTCATTGATCATGTTCGTTTCTTTGTTTATTGAGACTGGACCGGCAATGGCTGGATGGACTGTATATCCTCCACTTTCTGCTTTGCCTCAGTCTATTTCGGGTAACGGATTGGGAATGACCTTGTGGTTGTTCTCAATGGCAATATTCATTGCAGGGTCATTGATTGGTTCCTTGAACTATATCGTTACTGTCCTTAACCTCAGAACAACGGGTATGACTATGACAAGAATGCCATTGACGATTTGGGCATTCTTTGTGACTGCAATCCTTGGGGTATTGTCGTTCCCTGTGTTATTGTCTGCAGCTTTATTGTTGATTATGGACCGTTTGGCTGGAACAAGCTTCTACCTTTCGGACATTATTGTTGGTGGTGAAATGTTGACTAACCATGGTGGTTCGCCAATCTTATTCCAGCACTTGTTCTGGTTCCTTGGTCACCCTGAGGTGTATATTGTATTGTTGCCGGCATTGGGATTGTCTTCTGAAATCATCGCAACAAATGCGCGTAAACCCATCTTTGGATACCGTGCGATGATCGGTTCAATTCTGGCTATCGGTTTCCTTTCATTTATCGTTTGGGGTCACCACATGTTCATCACTGGAATGAATCCATTCTTAGGAAGTGTCTTCGTGTTTACGACTCTTTTGATTGCAATCCCTTCTGCGGTTAAAGTGTTTAATTACATAACTACGCTTTGGAAGGGTGCACTCGTTCTGACTCCGGCAATGTTATTTGCGATCGGATTGGTTTCGACCTTCATCACAGGAGGGGTAACGGGAATTATCCTTGCGGATTCGGCTCTCGATATTGCAATCCACGATACCTACTTCGTTGTAGCACACTTCCACATAGTAATGGGTATGTCTGCAGTTTTTGGAATGTTTGGAGGGGTGTATCACTGGTTCCCTAAAATGTACGGAAGAATGATGAATACCCGCCTAGGATATGCTCACTTCTGGATTACTATTGTTGGTGCTTATGGGGTATTCTTCCCAATGCACTTTGTCGGTCTGGCAGGAGCGCCACGTCGTTATTACGATTACTCAGTATACAACGAATTCGATACGAATTCATACGATATGATTATGGACTTGAACGTGATTGTGACAGCCTTTGCTATTTTCGCTGCATTGGGTCAGTTGTTGTTCCTGTTCAATTTCTTCTACAGCATTTACAGAGGTCCAAAGGCTCCTCAAAACCCATGGAACTCAAATACACTGGAGTGGACAACTCCGGTAGAACACATTCATGGAAACTGGCCTGGTGAGATCCCTACTGTTCACCGTTGGCCGTATGATTACTCCAAGCCGGGCGCTGAACGTGATTTTATTCCTCAGGATGTTCCGCTGGCGGAAGGTGAGGAAGAACATTAATATGCTCAAAAGTATTGGTCAAGAGCCTTCTGTTCGTCAGAGGGCTTTTGTATTTTTGTGGGGATGACAGAAGAGGAAGAATCATTTGACTATCGGGAGGAGGCATCGAAGCATGTCGATCAGGAGTATGATAAAGTTCTCCGACCAAAGGTGCTCGCGGATTTTGCCGGTCAACCCTCCGTTGTTCAGAATCTTGAGATTTTTGTGCAGGCGGCTAAGTTAAGAGGTGAACCTTTGGATCATGTGCTGCTGCATGGCCCTCCGGGTTTGGGCAAAACCACATTAGCAAACATTATCGCCAACGAGTTGGGAGTTGGATTTAAAGTGACCAGCGGTCCGGTATTAGACAAACCGGGTGATTTAGCTGGGTTACTAACCAATTTACAGCAGGGGGATGTTCTTTTTATTGATGAAATACACCGTCTTAGCCCTGTAGTTGAAGAGTACCTGTATTCAGCGATGGAAGATTATGTAATCGATATTATGATTGACTCAGGTCCGAATGCGAGAAGCGTTCAGATCACACTTAATCCGTTTACTCTTATAGGCGCAACAACCCGTTCAGGCCTGCTCACTTCACCATTGCGTGCACGGTTTGGAATTAATTCCAGACTGGAGTATTATGACAGTAAAACACTGACAGCAATTGTCGAACGTTCATCCGGATTGCTGAATATACCTATTACTGAAGGTGCTGCGTACAAAATTGCAAGTCGAAGCAGAGGAACACCACGTATTGCCAATGCACTTTTGAGACGCGTGAGAGACTTTGCCCAAATCAAAGGAACAGGTGTCATTGAGGAAGATATTTCAGATGTTGCTTTGAATGCATTGAATGTGGACGAGAGCGGGTTAGACGATATGGACCTGCGAATTCTGAAGGTCATTATTGACAAGTTCAGTGGAGGTCCGGTAGGATTAACGACAATAGCCACGGCCATAGGAGAAAATGCAGGCACCCTGGAAGAAGTGTATGAGCCGTTTCTCATACAGGAAGGATTTCTTTTGCGTACCCCTAGAGGAAGAAAAGCTACGGAGAAGGCATTTAGGCATCTAGGTAAAGACCATGGCTGGGTACAAGGTGGATTGTTTTGATCGATGGACCTCAAACGAATTGCACGCACCAATTTAATCAAGGAGAAAGCAAGTGAACTGGGTTTTTTTTCCTGTTCAATCTCAGAAGCACAATTTCTCGAAGAGGAAGCACGGGATTTAGAAACCTGGTTAAAAAATGGATTCCATGGAAGAATGAGCTACATGGAAAACCATTTTGATAAACGTTTGGATCCACGTCTGTTGGTCGATGGTGCTCGTTCGGTAGTTACCTTGTTGTATAATTATTACTCAGAGCAATCACAAAGCGATTCCGAAGCGCCTAAAATCTCAATGTATGCCTATGGTGAAGATTACCATCAGGTGGTAAAAGATAAACTGAAAGAGTTACTCAGGTTTATCTCGGATCACATAGGTGAGGTAAACGGCCGAGCTTTTGTGGATTCGGCTCCTGTAATGGACAAGGCTTGGGCCAAGCGTTCCGGCGCAGGTTGGATCGGAAAACATACGAACCTTATCAGCAAACGAGCCGGGTCTTATTTTTTTATAGCTGAATTGATAGTTGATCTTGAACTGGAGTCTGACGGCCCGGTAACGGATCATTGCGGAACGTGCATAAGATGCATTGACGCGTGCCCGACAGAGGCCATTGTCGCTCCCTATGTGGTCGACGGGTCGAAATGCATTTCCTACCTTACCATTGAGCTGAAAGACCAACTGATTCCTTCAGAGTTTCAGGGAAAAATGGACCAGTGGATGTTTGGCTGTGATGTTTGTCAGACAGTTTGTCCATGGAACAGATTTTCAAAGCAGCATTCCGAGCCGCGTTTCGAACCAAAGGGAAATTTATTGGGCCTTACCGCACGCGATTGGACAGATTTGACCGAAGAACTGTTTAACGAACTTTTCAAAGGGAGTGCAGTCAAACGAACCAAATTCTCAGGCTTGAAACGGAACATCTCCTTTCTGTCTCAGAAATAAAATCCATATCTTTCGAATCTAAACACTTTTGCATGAATCCAAATGAACTCACTGATCAGGAAGTAAGCATGAGCATGGCACCTTATGCCGGACCATGGACCAAAGCTGAAGCAGGCCATTTGCTAAGACGAACCTTGTTTGGACCTACAAATCAGCAGCTTTTAGATGCTGTTTCAAATGGGATGTCAGCTACGGTTTCTCAATTGCTCACAACCAACCCAATCCCGGAACCACTGACGTACGATCCTGGAGAGGCTGTTGCTGCCTTTGGCGCAACATGGGTAAACAGTGTATATCCGACAGGTACTCTTCAAATTGCAAATACCGACAATGCTCGGGCAAAATCTCTGGGTGCATGGCTGATGCTAAGAGTGAATACGCAGGGATTCAGCATATCGGAGAAAATGTGCTTGTTCTGGCAAAATCATTTTGCTGTAAATGACATGTCGGATCTTCGAGGTACGTACAACTACCTCATGAAGCTCAGACAGCATTCCCTCGGGAATGTTAAACAAATGGTAAAGGACATTACCATCGAACCTGCCATGTTGGTGTTCTTAAATGGGAACACCAATACGCTCTATAGTCCAAATGAGAATTATGCCCGAGAACTTCTTGAGTTATTTACGGTTGGTAAAGGTGCTCAGATTGGACCGGGAGATTATACGAATTATAAGGAAGAGGATGTAGCGGCAGGAGCCAAAATTCTTACTGGATACATTGTTGAAGGATTGAAAAGTTCAACAATGCCTTCCCCTGTAGCTACATTTTTTCCGGTTCTGCATGACAATTCTACGAAACAATTATCTGAACATTTCAATTTTAGCACGGTCGCGCCCAATGGTGCTCAAGAATATGCCGACTACGTAGACGTGATTTTTCAGCAAACTGCTGTTGCCAACTATATCTGTACAAAACTATACAGGTATTTTGTCAATTATGACCTAACAACGGATGTTCAGACGAACGTTATTCCGGTCATGGCCGCAACCCTTATCAATAATAATTACGAGATATTGCCGGTCCTTCAGGAACTGCTTGAAAGTGAGCATTTCTACGACGTCGCGCTGCGAGGGAGTATGATCAAAAGTCCCATCGAAAATGTAATGGGAATGCTGAATGCGACGAATTGGACTCCCAATTTCGATTTGGCTACAAATTACGAAATGTACCTAACGTTGTACTACGTTGCAGGAGTAATGGGGCAATATTATGGTTCTCCGCCCAACGTTGCAGGATGGCCGGCATTTTATCAGGTTCCCGCATTTAGTCGCTTGTGGACAAATTCTTCAACGATCAAATTAAGATTCGACCACTCTACGTACGTGAGTGTATTCTCCGGATATCCTGTAAATGGCAACGATTTGAAACTGGATTCACTT
>JBEGVI010000071.1:0-10441 GCA_041178485.1 Bacteroidota bacterium
CCCTCCCAATCGGATGGTTGTAACTTCTTGTCTTTTGCTCTTTGGGCGTAATCGCGTACCTCATTGCCAATTTGCTGAAGTCCTTTGGAATCCGCAAAACGTACGACAGGAACAAGTAACCCTTCATCTACCGCAACAGCCACTCCAATGTGCACATGGTGATTCCTGCGAATCACATCTCCCAACCAGGAACTGTTGATTGCAGGATGCTGTCTGAGTGACATTGCCACTGCTTTGATTACCATATCATTGAAAGAAATCTTTACCCCTTCGATTGCGTTCATGGATTTTCTCGCTTTGATGGCGTTATCCATGTCGATGTCTAAAGTGAGATAAAAATGAGGTGCTGTAAATTTACTTTCCGCCAGTCGACGCGCAATCGTTTTACGCATTTGAGAGATTGTCTCGTCGGTGTAGGACTCAACACCGGCAGGTGCACTGGAAATCGGTCCTCCGGCTGCAGGTGTGTATGGCACATAATGATCCACATCACGTTTTACAATACGTCCTGCCTCTCCGGTTCCGGAAACAGCAGCGATGTCAATTCCTTTTTCTTCAGCCAACTTTTTAGCCAATGGTGAGGCTAGAATGCGGCCACCGGTATTGCTGGACACCACTGAAGGTTTGGATACCGGAGTTGAAGACACCGCAGACGTCACGGGCGCAGGAGTCGGTGCAACCGGCGCAGGACTTGGTGCTTCAGTTGCTGCTTCAACAGCTTTGGGAGCCTCTGGTGCAGGGGCTGAACTCAACAGCGAACTAATGTCTTCCCCTTCTTTTCCAATAATAGCTAAAATGGCATTTACAGGAGCAGCTTTGCCCTTTTCTACACCAATGTGCAACAATACACCGTCATAGAAAGATTCAAACTCCATTGTGGCCTTATCCGTTTCTATTTCCGCCAAAACCTCGCCTGAAGAAACCTTGTCTCCAACTTTTTTTGTCCATTCTGCCACCACTCCCTCTGTCATGGTGTCACTCAATTTGGGCATGTAAATTATTTCCGCCATTTTCCTATGTTTTTACAACAGGCAATCAAACATTGCCAACTGGGAATTATTCGTTAGTATTCTTTGATATAAGGATAATCTGATTGAACATACACGTCATTGTATAGCTCATGTGCTTCAGGGTAAGGTGAATTCTCCGCGAAGAGAACCGACTCTTCTACTTCCTTTTTCACCCAGTCACTTATTTCCTCAATTTGTTTGTCCGTCAACCATTTGTTCTCTTTGATCACACGAAGACAGTGCTCAATTGGATCTTGCTCCATCCATTCTGAAACCTCGTCTTTAGTTCTGTATTTCTGAGGGTCAGACATCGAGTGCCCTTTGTAACGGTATGTTCTGATATCCAATAAAGTAGGTCCATCTCCTCGTCTTCCTCTCGCTGCAGCCTCCTCTATTGCCTCATGTACGGCCTCAGGACGCATTCCATCCACAATTTTTGAAGGCATCTCATAGGACAATCCAATTTTTGACAGATCCGTCACATTTGTGGTACGCTCAACGGATGTCCCCATCGCATAATTGTTGTTTTCAATAATGAAAACCACCGGAAGCTTCCACATCATTGCCATGTTAAAGGTTTCATGCAATGCTCCCTGACGTACCGCTCCGTCTCCCATGGAAACAAAAGCAACGTTATCGGTACCATTGTATTTCTCAGCAAAAGCGACACCGGCACCCATTGCAATTTGTGCCCCGACAATTCCGTGTCCACCCATAAAATTCTTCTCCTTGTCAAAAAAGTGCATCGACCCGCCTTTCCCTTTGGAACACCCGGTAATTCTCCCGTAAAGTTCAGCCATTAGAACACGTGGATCTGTACCGAGGGCAATCGGATGCGCGTGATCACGATATGCCGTCATGTGCTTGTCGCCTGGTTGACATGCGCTCGCTGTACCTGCCACTATGGCTTCCTGACCAATATACAAGTGGCAGAAACCACCAAATTTTTGCTGAATGTATAATTGACCTGTCTTCTCCTCAAAACGCCGAATCAACAACATGTCTTTATACCATTTGACATATGTTTCCTTTGGAAATTTAGCCTTCCCGGAAGCTTGCGCTTTCTTGGTTGTTTTGGTTGGTTGTTTTACAGATTTTACAGCCATATGAGCAGCGTTTTCATTACAGGTGACAAATATAAAAAATTAATACTTGTGACCTTGTAAAGGACGATTTAAGAATCATATTAAAGGTTTCTTTTCAGCACTGCACTTAGTGCGTTCGTTGGAAGTCAAACTCAAATTCTCCAAAAGTTTAATTACAAGGAGGACTTCAGTTTATCGTACAATCCTCTGGTATGGGGTTGATTGGGATCCGTACGCAAAATTTCTTCATAAATTTTCAAGGCCTCGGATTTTCTTCCGAGAATTTCGAGAAGCATCCCCTTGTTTGATTTTGCCGAAAGATCGTTTGGATTGGCAGCCACGAATGAATTCACCAATTTAAAGCTCAACTGATATTTCTCAAGTTTAAAGTAGTGTTCAGCCAATTCAAGCTGATAGGCAGCCTTTTCAGGAAACAACTCTGCCATTTTAATCGCGAATTGCACTGCTGTAGAATCTTGGTTCAGATCTCTGGAATGTATGCAGATTCTCAAATAATCGTCCTGATTCCTGCCTTTTCTATTGCGTGCTTTCTGAATTATTTCCTTCTTCCACACAGTAGACCGAAGACTATCTGTTTGAACCAATTGCTCCAAAATATAATAGGTGTTTTGATACAAATTTGGTTTCTGATAACCCAGACTATCAATGGCCTTACGAAGCTCCTTGAGTCCTCTCTGATAATACTCGATCTTTTCGTTTTTTGACGTAGAGAGCTTTCCCATTTCAGAATAAACAAATCCCTTGTTTTCATAGATGAGCGAATAGTCCGGATAGAGTTGCTCCGCCGCATCAAATTCCTGAACAGCTTTTGAAAACCAGCTCATCTTTTCCTCAGAAGACTGAGCCCTCTCTCCTTGCTGAAGGTATTCGGTGCCGAGATTAAAACGCACCTTTACACTTTTGGGACAGACCGTCCTGCCCGCCTCGTAAATGGTCAAGTTGTCTTTCCAGTCCATATTTCGAAACACCGTTCTTAGAGAAAACAACACCCCAACAGGAAGCACTAAAAACAGTGCATATTTCGACCATGACGTAACTTGTATTCTTTGAACAGACCAAACCAGCATCAGAATAAATCCCAGCGACGGCATGAACATGAACCGTTCACCTAAAGGACAATTAATGAGGAAAAAGAAATTAGAAGTAAGCACAAACGTGCTTAAAAAAATTACCGCACCAAGACCAAGCATTGATCGCTTCCAAACTCCGAAAATCAGAAGTGTTAGAAGCGTCAGAACGGATGCAAGACCAATAAGCGCTGCGGGTGAGGAAAAACCTACCAATGGCAACTGGGGAACCGAATAATCCCAACTTAATCGGACAGGAATGATAAGCAGTTCAAGGTATTTGCAAAAAATGGAAAAATTCGTTGCCAAAAGCTCTGACCCTGAATTTGCCAATGCCAGAGAATTTGCCACGGGATCAATCGGATCGGTAATAAGAACATCGGAGAGTACTGACGTACGAATCGCAAAATACAGAACGAAGGGGGAAATAACCGGCAAACTATCCTGAACCGTTTGTTTAAGGGACCTTTTTTCTGTGATGTACCCCATTGCAGGAAAAAGTACAATCCCCAAGACGGCTGTTTCCTTGGACAGCATTGCCATAAAAAAGGCAACTAGCGAAACACTTAAATCCTTCCATTTTTTTATTCTCAACCATCTCAAAAAATACAAGAGGGACGTAAATAGCAATACTGCCCCGAGCAATTCATCGCGACTTTTCACATTTGCTACCACCTCTGTATGAATTGGGTGAACTGCAAAAAGCAAGCAAGTGACAGCCACCAAAGACCTTGAGTCCTCCCCTGCCAATTCTGAGAGCCATTTAAACAGCACTACAAGCAATACTCCATACAACAGTATCTGTATGAAATGGGAGGCTTTCGGGGAAGCATCGAAGAAACTCTTTTCAATGGCAAAGGTGGTGAGGGTTAAGGGACGGTAGGATTCGTCCTCTCTGCCGTCATATCCATACAAGTAACTGTGGGAGAATATTTGACCGATGCCTGATATTCCTTGTTGAGTAAGTGAATTTCTCGTAATGGCAATTTGATCGTCGATGACATATCCATGGTTGAGTGTATTCATGTACAGCAAGAAGGCCAGGCCTAGCCAGAACCATGACTTTTGCGTGTATACCACCCATGTTTTCATGAACCAAAAGCCAATGGTAAAAGATCTTCAGCAGAGTTAAAAACCAGTGCGTTGCCATTCTGCCCCACTAAAATTATCCGACAAGGACTTTTTTGTCTGCGCTCAGTTTCCAGCATGACTTGCCTGCACCCCCCACAAGGTGACACAATTTCCGAATCCTTCAATAAATCTCCCTCAGCAGTGATGGCAATCGAACGCACCTGTTTGTCAGCGTTATTTGCTCCGGCGGCAAACAAGGCAACTCTTTCGGCACACAATCCGGATGGGTACGCAATATTTTCCTGATTATTCCCCGTAATGACCGTTCCGTCTTCCAGTAAGACCGCGGCACCTACCTTGAATTTCGAATACGGAGCATAGGCATGTCCCATGGCCTCTTGTGCACTCTTAACCAGTTGTTGCTCAATCAAAGAAAGGCCTTCCCAGTGATCGAAACGCTCGTAATTTATTTCGTGCTTGTAATTCATCTGATTCAGAAAGAAGTTCAAATGTAATGCATGTAAAGCGAAATCAAACTCAGGATAACGTACGATTTGTTCAATCTTCAGTTTCTAATTAATTTCACGCTCCAAATGCAACAATACAGAAAGGTAGCATATTATACCCTTGGGTGCAAACTCAATTTTTCTGAAACCTCCACCATTTCGAGGCTTTTTGATGACGCCGGATACGGAAAAGTAGAATTCGAAGACCGTCCGGATGTTTATGTGATTAATACATGTTCGGTTACAGAAAATGCCGATAAAAAATGCAAACAACTTGTCAAACGGGCTATGGGCATCAACTCGGAAGCTTTTGTCGTAGTGGTGGGTTGTTACGCTCAGCTGAAACCTCAAGAGATCGCCTCTATTCCCGGAGTGGACCTTGTTTTGGGAGCCAATGAAAAGTTCAATCTGGTCGGTCACCTGGAAGAACTCGAGCATAAGAATTCAACGACAGCAAAGGTCTTGAATGAAAACATAAAAAAGACAACAGATTTCATCCCTGCGTTTTCTTTTGGAGACCGAACGCGCTCATTTTTAAAAGTTCAGGATGGCTGCGATTATTTTTGCACTTTTTGTACGATCCCTCTGGCTAGGGGAAAAAGCAGAAATGCCAGTATTGAAAAGACCGTAGACGAAGCGCGTAAAATCGCGGAAACCGCAGTTAAAGAGGTGGTTTTAACCGGGGTAAATATTGGTGATTTCGGACAAGGTGGCAATGAAAACTTTTTGGGGCTGATCAAAGCATTAGACAAGGTAGAAGGAATTGACCGATACCGGATTTCTTCCATAGAACCTAATCTTTTGAGCAACGAGATCATTGATTTTTGCTTGAACGAAGCACAGAAATTTGTGCCACATTTTCACATTCCGCTGCAATCCGGCAATGATCGCTTGCTTCAAGCCATGCGACGTAAATATGACCGTTCGCTTTATGCAGAGCGCGTAGCCAGAATAAAAGCCGTTCAACCGGATGCCTGCATTGGTGTCGATGTGATCGTGGGATTCCCCGGAGAAACAGATGATGAATTCTTGGATTCTCTGAATTTTTTAAAAGATCTGGACATTTCATACCTGCATGTCTTTACCTACTCAGAACGTGCAAATACTACGGCAATAAAACTGGGTGACTCTGTCCCAATGAACGTTCGGAAGGAACGCAGTAAACAACTTCATATCCTCTCTGAAAAGAAAAAAAGAGCATTCTACGAAAAACAACTGGGAACCACACGCACAGTTCTTTTCGAACAGGAAGAGGATGAAGGTTTCATGTATGGATTCACCGAAAATTACATAAAAGTAAAACGGCCTTTTGACTCAAATCTCGTTAACAAGTTTAACACGCTGACACTCGATTCGATTGATAAGGATGGGATTATGATCGGAAGCGTCGTTTGACGACTTCAGGATGCAAATTCTTGTCCAGATGTATGCGAAACATAGGATACTCTTCGTATATTAGCGTACTAATTACTCTGACATGAAATTACTTGTATCACTTCTCACTTTTCTTATCGTATCAGCAGGATACTCCCAATTCACTCCCGCAGGAAATGCCTTGCCTGATGGCATAAAAGACCAAAACTACTCCCAGGCAATTGGGGTGGACATGCCAACACTTATAGAAGTTGGTGGAGCACAAGTAACATCCCTGATCGTCTCAGCCTTTCCGCCTGCCCAACTCTACATTTCTTCTATTTCATCTATGACCTTTCCACTATTGAATTTAAGTTCACAATTCACGGTGAATGGACTTCCCAGCGGAATAAATTACAGCTGTTCGCCTTCAGATTGCTCCTTTCCCGGCGGCACTACCGGATCAATTTTCCTCAATGGAGTTCCTACAGTGGGCGGAACATTCAATGTGTCCATTACAAGCAATACATACGGAACCTTAGATTTGTCTGCGCTGACAGCACTCTCTGGAGGTTTGATTCCAAATTCACTTGCCATTACGGATCCACTTACAGGAGTAGTTGATAAAGACTACACCCTGTTTATCCGTGACCTTAATTCTGTTGATGAGCTCGAAAATGCCAACATCAGCGGCATTTCTCTCTACCCCAACCCGGCAAATACACTCTCTACAATAAGATTTTATGCTGAACACAACGCTGATGTTACAATTAGCATTCGAGACCTCACAGGAAGAAGTGTTTCAAACGTAAACCATTTGGCCACGAATGGCTGGAACGAGGTTCCGCTGACACTCAATTTTGCGTCTGGATTGTACTCTGTCTCCATACAGAATCCTGGTTTTGTGGTCAGTGAAATACTTTGGATCGCTGGAGTCAATGAATAATTTCAACATTAATGTACTCCACATTCGGCCAGTAAGGGCAGGTATTTTGGCCTCCCTACTGTTCGTTTTCACTGATACCTACGCACAGGATTACACATCTTACCTTACCGGAAACAGTTCTGATGTACTTGCAAATTCCAAAGGCGGAGTTTGTCTGATGGGGGGTGCAAGCGAAGATGACGAGGCAATGAAATGGTTTTTAGACCGTGCCAATGGTGGAGACGTGCTTGTTCTAAGAGCCACGGGTGCAGATGGATACAACAATTATATGTTCAGTTCGCTCGGTGTAACAGTCAATTCAGTTGAGACAATTGTTTGCAACAGCGCATCAGCAAGCAATGACCCTTATGTACTTCAAAAAATCAATCAGGCAGAGGCAATTTGGTTCGCAGGTGGGGATCAATGGGACTACGTCAGTTTCTGGAGAAGTACTGCCCTTAACCTTGCTATTCAGGAAGCTCTGGACCAGAGAAATATTGCTATCGGAGGAACGAGTGCCGGTATGGCCATTCAGGGAGCATATTATTTTTCTGCACAAAACGGAACGGTAACCTCAGCGACGGCGATGAACAATCCTTATGGAGCGAACGTAACCGTAGATGGAGCTCCTTTCATTACGAATACTTACCTGAGTGAGACAATTACCGATACGCATTTCGACAATCCGGACAGAAAAGGAAGATTAACGACATTTCTCGCACGGATATATACAGATTCGGGAGTTCAGGCAAAAGCCATCGCATGTGATGAATATACCGCAGTGTGTATCGGACCGGATGGGATTGCAAAAGTATATGGGGGCTACCCAACGTACGACGACAATGCATACTTTATCCAAACCAATTGCGATCTGGGCAATCCTTTACCTGAAACATGCGTTCAAAACACGCCACTAACCTGGTCTGCAGGAGGACAGGCATTGCTTGTATATCAAATCAAAGGAGAAAGCAGCGGATCGCGGTATTTTGATTTGAATACATGGGCTACAGGATCAGGAGGAACCTGGTTTGCATGGGAAGTTTCGGCAGGTGTTTTCTCCGAGCAGAGCATAAGCAATCCGGTTTGTGCGGGATCGGTCGAACAATTAAACGATGCCAGTCCAAACGCCTACCCCAACCCTGTACTGAATTACGTCACTGTTGAATTGGATGAAAATGAAATTAATGAGTTGAAAATTCAACTTTTAGATGCGCTCGGACGATCGGTTGAAGTACGTTCGATGATCCTCCCCAACAAACGTTTAGGTATAGATTTGAGTCCCTGTGATCATGGAATGTACAGTTTGCACATCGAAGTAAATGGGAAAATAAAGTACCTTACCTTGACAAAACAATAGTTACTGTACTTTAATCGCTCGTGTCATTTCACGTTTTCCCGGTGGGCCGGGCAAAGACTCCACTTCAAATCCCAATGAACGCAGATCTCTTTTAAGTTGTCCTTTTGCACAGTAGGTAACGAAAATACCTCCGGTGGAGAGCAAATTAAACATCTTCCCAAGCACATCAGGATGCCACATTTCACCCTGTGCTCTTGGGCCAAATGCATCAAAAAAAACAATATCAAAAGATTCTTTCTCCCCAACCCATTCCTCTATTTTACCCTGTATTTTGGTGAATTTAAAATTCGGTTGCATAAAATGCTGCACGTTCCATGACACGTCATGCATTAGATCAAAGACACCTGCGAATTTCTCTGAGACCAACTCGGTATAATTCAATTGAGAAATCATTTTTTTCTCAACCGGGTAAGCCTCAATGCCTGAGTACTCAATTTCTATTTCATTGTGTTCTGCGAACTGAACAGAAAGCAGAGCGTTCAGTCCTGTACCAAAACCCATTTCGAAAATTCGGATTTTCTTTTTGTCTGTCAGATAATTCAGGCCATTTCGGATAAACACATGATTTGCTTCTTGCAGGGCACCATGTCCGGAGTGGTAATTTTCGTCCAGATCATCCAACCGTATGGTGTGAGATCCGTCAGAAGTCAGCACGATTTTTCGATTCATACTTTTAAAGTTAACATCTATTCCGAACCCGGATTTCTTTTTTCGAATATTCAACAATTGTTCATAAACTAAACTCAAAACTTTTTGAGAAAGAATTGATTTTTAATTCGAAGAGATGACGGTTGATTTCCTATCTTTGTTATGTATGGAAAATCAATCGGAAAACACGCGCAAACCTTCTTCAAGATTAAAAAATCCCTCCGTTCTTCTCAATGATCTTGGAAAGGTTCCGCCGCAAGCGATTGACCTTGAACAAGCTGTTCTGGGCGCCATGATGCTGGAGAAGAACGCAGTAACCGATGCCATCGATATTTTAAAACCGGAAAGTTTTTACGATCCAAAACACCAGTTCATTTTCGCTGCCATACTTGAATTGTTTGGAAGTTCCTCCCCTGTTGACCTGCTAACCGTCACAAACAGACTTATAAAAAAGGGAGAGCTGGAAGCTGCCGGCGGCGCCGCATATATCTCACATTTAACCAGCCGTGTTGCTTCTACAGCGCACATTGAATACCACGCGCGTGTAATCTCTGAGAAACACATTAAGCGCGAATTGATTCGCATGAGCAGCGAGGTGATCAGAGAAGCCTATGACGACACCAACGATGTATTTGATGTATTGAATAAGGCTGAAGGAGAATTGTTCCAGATTGCCGAGAACAACATGGGGAAACACGTCGATGCCATGCAAAATGTCGTACATCAGGCCATTCAGGAAATTGAGAAAGCATCTCAAAATTCAGATGGAATCAGTGGTATTGCGTCGGGTTTCAATGATCTGGATAAACTTACTTCAGGATGGCAGCGAAGCGACATGATCGTTATTGCAGCGCGTCCCGCAATGGGTAAAACCGCCTTCGTGTTGTCTATGGCAAGAAATACCGCTGTGGATCACGGTCATGGTGTCGCTATATTTTCTCTGGAGATGTCTTCAGTTCAATTAGTGAAGCGTTTGATTGCCAGTGAATCCCGCCTAAGTGCTGAAAAACTGCGTAAGGGAGATCTCCGGGAACATGAATTTCAACAGCTTCATTCAAGAATAACAAAATTAGCTACGGCCCCGATCTTCATTGACGACACTCCAGGATTGAGTGTATTCGACCTTCGCGCAAAATGCCGCAGGCTCAAAATGCAGCACAACATTGACCTTGTAATAATCGATTATTTACAGTTAATGACTGCCGGAGGATCTAAAGGTTCCGGAAACCGGGAACAAGAAATCTCTACTATTTCTCGTTCCATCAAGGAAATCGCGAAGGAACTGAATGTGCCAATCATCGCCCTATCTCAACTTAGCCGTTCGGTCGAACAGCGCGGCGGGGACAAAAGACCCGTACTTTCTGATCTTCGGGAGTCAGGAGCAATTGAGCAGGATGC
>JBEGVI010000072.1:0-13369 GCA_041178485.1 Bacteroidota bacterium
TCGACCACATAAAAATGCTCTGGCGCAGGTATGCCTTTGTGGTAAAGGAAAAAGGACTCGAAACATTCTACAATGCGTTAATCAAAAGGGATCCAAAAGAAAAAGAGGACCATGTTTTTCAATTAGAGCTGGACAATCAGATTCAGATAGATTACATCAACGTTCACCTTTCAGACTTTTTGGATTACTTGCGGAAAGAGGTGAAAAACTACCAAATCAGTGTTGAACTGACCTTAAGTGACAATCCGGAAGAAGAAGTGAAGTATCTTACCGGAAAAGATAAATTTGCAGCAATGGCACGAAAGAACCCCAATCTGCACACATTAAAAAATCTCTTCAATCTGGATATTGAATTCTGATTAGAATTTAATTCGCAACTGTACTGTAATATCCGATTTCACATTGCCATTGATTTGTTCTGCGCCGGAACTCAATTCGGAACGATTGGCATAAATAAAGTTACCATAACGCACCCACAAATCGCAGTGTTTCAGGAACGAATAACGCACCAGAACATACGCCCGGCTTCCTTGATAGTAGTATGACGGTACAGAAAACGCATACAACGCATTGTTCTCAAATGTATAGATTCGCGTATCATAGCTGTCTGTGTCAAACAAGGCATAGCGCAAAGAGAGATCGAATGGGAGTTTTTTAGGTTTGAATAATATATCCTGTGTTATAATCAACCCGTCTTCATGTGGAGTACTCAATCGATCAATGGTCACATATTCGATTCGGGACTTTAGGGTAATCGCCTCACTGACCACATAACTTACGTTAAAGCGGTAATTTCTTTGAACCACATCTTCAAGAGGAGTAACAGCGCCTTCATATTCTCGGGAGTTCTTTTCGCGTACCTGCTGACGAAATCGGGCGTAGATCTCCAGTTGTTTTGTCGGCTTGTAGGTAGGCTGAATCAAAAATTCATGGCCAGATGACGGCGCGTCAACCTGATATTTCATCCATGGAAAGGAAAAGAGATCTACATACGAATTTAAAGACCAGGCCGGACTAAATTTTAATTTCATGGACGCATACAGCCCTTTTTCATTCTGAGTGTTACTGCCTTCTGAGAAGCCATTGTTATAGAACGTTTGGTATCCTCGCTGATAGTTCCTGTAAAGCAAGCTGAAAGAAGCCCGAGCGTCAGGAGAAAAGAGTATGCCATGAAGATTAGCCCAACTGCCATTGTAAAACGAACGTGATGCTTCCCCAAAAAAATTAAAATTCCTGACGACATACGAATAATCCCCACTGAAAGAAAAGAGCTCTTTCCCCCTGAAATCGAATTGGTTGTAGGGCTGGACAGATTTATTGAAATCTTTGTTGTATCCCTGATAAATCCCTGCTGCACCCAAACTTAAGTTCCCTTTTCTATACCGAAGATTCATCCCTGCGATGTTCTCAGTGAGTGCATTCTTCCTCTCTATTTCTGAATTCGTGCGGTGTAATCCGGACAAGTTTATTGATGAGACAAACTCAAGGTCGTCGTACAGCGAATCTGAAATCACTGAGGCGTCGACCATTTTTGATGAGGCGAACAGCAAGGCAGAGACCGCTCCGAGACCAAGATCGACAGCTGCACCGCGCAGAAAACGTGTTTCGTCAACCGATGTGTAGGGCCTGATAGGATTCGCGGTACGTTTCACATTCGTAACATCCGCGGTCTTGCCAAACGCATACCCTGACCATAAATTAAGCCCCTGCCCAATTTGGACCTGATAATCCCCGAGTGCGATAGACTTCAGGTATTTACCGCCTTTGTAAAACGCATGTGCTGAATAAAAATCGAAGCCATTGGGCTGACTTCCTTGGAAGAATTCTTCTCCAGGATCTTTTTCGGCCGTAAACCCTATGCTGATATTGGTTTTGTAGCTGTATCGGAAACGAGAATAATAACGGTCTGGATTGCCGTAATAATATGAATTGCTGTTTGCCAGCATCGAATCCGAAACGTTTTGATAGCCATTTTTCTCCTCGGGCGTTCGCTGATACCGTGCATACCATTCAAAATCGCCTTGCTTTATAGCCTCTTTGAAACTGATGTGCAAATTTTCAAGGCGGTCATCAACACGTATAAAGGGAAGCAACAATTGAATGGTTTGTATGTCCCAGTATTCCAAACTTTGAAGCTCGTAAATACTGATTAGTTTGCCATTCATCCGAATGTGCAGCATCAAATCAGCGATCTGAATGTCTGTGAGCAAATTTAGCTCTTCCAGTTCCTCCGGGGAAGAATTGTTAATGTTTAAAGGATGTTCGTAATAATAGTTCAGAGCCTCGATAACATTGGTTAAATCGATGTCTTCAGACTCAAGTTGCTCCGAAATAAATTCAATCCGCTGCTGAATGATTTCGCTTTTATCCTGAGCCCTTGCATTCAGGAGCATACAGATACTGAAAAGAAACAGACAATATTTCAGTAATTCCTTCACTTACTTCCCGAGGATCGTTAAACCCACATGTGGCGACCAGCCCAATTGCTGATGATACGCACTTCCAAGGTCGAGTTGAACGTTTTTCAAGCGGTAGCCGAATCCAAAGGTAAATTCAACCGGCTGGGAAGAAACACCGCACCTGAAAAAAAATGGTTTCGCAATCGCATACTCCATTCCTCCTTTGAGTCTCAGTGGATGATCCAGATCTTTCTCCGCCTCAGCCACAACCATAAATTTGTCTGAGAACTTATAATTTGTACCCAGACGCATCAACGTTGAGAAACGATCGTCCTGATACTCGGAGAGTTTGGTCCTGCCCAAATTGAAAATACTCATGCCCATGCTCCATTTCTCGGTCAGTAGGAACAACATTCCGAACTCAGCTGTCACCGTTTGTTTTGAACCATATACTTCAGCCAACCTCAGGCTCTGGTAGTTTAACTGAACGCCCGCCATGAGTTTCTCGCTCAACTTCATGCTGTATCCCAACCCACTCCTTAAGGTACGGTAATTCGTGAGTCCATACGATTGAACCCCTAGTGAAATAACACCCTTCTTCAATGGCTGTGCATAGACAAATCCCTGCGACTGAAGTTCTCTGAGGAGAAAACGGTTTTCGTAAGAGACACCAACAGAAAGTTTATCAACCGCAGCCAGGGCACCCGGATTATGGTGATATGCCCAGGCATCTGTCAGGGAAACCGAGGCATTTGCCAGAGAATTTGACCGTGCACCCACCGGAAGCCACCCCTGAGACAAGAGCATCAAGGGAAAAAGAAAGGCCAATAGCAGTGTAGTTTTAAGCATGGTTAAATTTAGGAATTTTAGTATGTGGATTTATCCTGTCAATTGGTTTTTTTAAACAAGGCAATTTCTTAAATAATACCAGACTCCCTAAAATCTGAGGGAATGATTATCTTATTTAAATACAACTACGTCCTGGATAAATAGGCCTCAAACGTTGCCTTGTCACTTAGTTCATAGGGTTCATGCGCTGCTAGCATGTCCATTATCCGGAGAATTTCAGGATACTGTTCAGCCCGAATGTCATGCAACACTGCTCTTGAACCAATGAGTTGGACCTCTCTAAAATGGCGCTCGTTCAGGATTTCATAAAAGCATTTGAGATTGCTGAGTTTTCGGTATTGCGGAAAGTCCGTATTTTTAGCTGCCATGAACTAAAGATACAACCCCGGCGGAAAAATACTGCATGACCAAAAAAGAAAAAGCGAATTATATAGCGGTAGAACTGGAGAAACTCTATCCGGAAACTCCCGTTCCTCTTGATCATTCAGACGCCTATACCCTGCTGATTGCGGTTTTATTATCTGCACAATGCACGGATGAACGCGTCAATAAAATAACCCCGGGATTATTTTCGAAAGCAAAAACACCTCAAGACATGGTAAAATTGACAGTTGAGGAAATACGTGAGATCATCAAACCATGTGGACTTTCACCAAGAAAATCGCAAGCCATTTTCGACTTGTCAACAATCACACTCGAGAAACACAATGGTCAGGTACCTGAAACCTTTCACGACTTAGAAGCTTTGCCCGGGGTTGGACATAAAACCGCATCGGTCGTAATGGCACAGGCATTTGGTGTTCCTGCTTTTCCGGTTGACACACACATTCACCGTTTGCTCACACGTTGGGGAATCAGCTCAGGAAAAAATGTGGAAGAGACAGAGCGCGAGGCAAAAAAGGTTTTTCCACGCGAAAAATGGAACAAACTGCATTTGCAGATTATATTTTACGGAAGAGAATTTTCCCCGGCCAGGAGCCCAAAACGAGAAAAAGACTTTATCACCGCAACGATAGGAACTAAAAAAGCGTTAAAAGAGTTGTTGTAAAGAATGAAGAACGTGCGGTACACCCTAGTTTTATTGATTGCATACGCTGTGACGATTCATGGAAATACTCATGCTCAACACAAAAATCTTTCTTTTCGCGGCGATCTTCATTTTGGGGTTGTTCTGCCTGAATACAGCAATTTTGTATACCTCGTAAATAAACCGGTGTATTCCGCAGAAATCAGCGTGGTGAAACAATCCTATGGGAAGAACCCATGGGAAAAACTGTACAAATACCCAGAAGGGGGCATTACGCTTCAATATACAACGTTGGGAAACAAAGATGTCTTCGGATATGAAATTGGTCTTTTCCCCTACGTTCAAACACCTTTCATCCGGAAAGACAAATTCGTTTTTTACAACCAGTTCGGACTGGGTCTGGGCTATGCAACGAAAAAGTTTGACTTGGAAAATAATTTCCAAAATGTTTCCGTCGGATCGCACCTGAACGTGCATTTCAACTTCAAACTAGGGACGAAACTCAAACTTGGAAACACAACCTGGCTGAACTCCGGACTCTCGTTTACCCATTATTCCAATGCGAACATGTCGGAACCCAATTTAGGCCTAAATCTAGCTACCATTTATGCGGGATTGATTCAGACCGTCCGACCGGTGCCCGAGCAGATAAATACACCGCTGCAGGCACATCAATCGAAACATGAATTTGCGTTCATTCTGGCAGCTGGAGGCAAGCATACAAGAGCGTTGCAGTCTACCGTTTATTTTACATCCTCCGCATCGATTGAGTACAAACATCACTCCTTCAGAAAAATTCATTTCGGAGGAGGCTTGGATATTTCGTACGATTCATCCACAGAAACAGAAATGAGTGCTCCCGGAAAAAACGACTACAAGCCGGTGTTTGATTACCGAACCGGAATTCATTTGTCACAAGAATTGGTCTATGACCGTTTCAGCTTTATACTGCAGGAAGGATTTTATCTCGGACTCACGGATCAGGTAAGTAAAAGCCCCATATACAATCGGGCTATTTTGAGGTGGAAATTCAACCCGCACTGGCTGGTGCATGTATCTATGCGCTCTCACCTTCACATCCTTGAATATCCTGAATTAGGATTCGGGTATTTTTTCCTTAAATCACGACATGAAAATTAAGTATATATACATCTTGCTCTTGGGATTTATCTCCTTGATTTCTTGCGAGAAAGAAAATATTGACGCAACCAGCATCCTTCCATTAAAGGCTTACGACACACTTACCCTGAACAGCGTTTTTGACGTTGAACTTATTCAGGATACGGTAAATGCCATTGAGATTTCAGGAACTGCCAGATCCATTGAAAAAATTCTTATTGAACAGGAAAACGGACACCTGAAACTTACCAATACGTACAAAGGGAACTTTCTGCACCCCTCAAAAAATAAGATTCAAATCAAATTACACACCGATGGAATCCGCTTAATAAAAGCGAATGAAACATGTTACATCCATTCTTCAACCCCTTTGATAGGTGAAGAAATTGGCCTGGTCATGGCAAGCAAGCTGAATGAAGCCAACCTCATTCTGAATTGCGGGTCTTTTTATTACTGGAACAATTTTCCATGCGGAGGAAAAATCACGCTGTCGGGAGAAACGAACGACCTTAAACTCTGGAACGTTGCATTGATGACTGTTGATGCACAAGCACTTACGTGTAATACAGCACTCGTGGAAAATGCATCCAAAGGAGACTGTAAAGTAACATGTTTAGAGCAACTCACATGCGCCTTGCGAGGCGAAGGAAACATCTACCTTTGGGGAAATCCGCCGAACATTACGGTTATTGAACAATCTTCAGAAGGACAACTAATCAAACAATGACTCCATGCAAAGCAACGCAGAATCCGTAGTACACTATCTGGACGGTCTTACAGATGATAGGAAACATGTTATTCAAAAACTCCGAGAATTGATCCTTTCAAATATCTCTGAAGAGACAGAAGAAACGATGCAATACGGGATGATTACGTATGTCATTCCCTACACTGTGTATCCTGCCGGCTACCATTGTGCCCCAAAACAACCATTGCCATTCATTTCACTTGCCGCACAAAAGAATTTCTTCGCCTTTTACCACATGGGCATGTACGCAAAACCCGAGCTTTTAAATTGGTATACAGAAACATACGAACAAACTATGAATAGAAAACCGGATGTCGGTAAAAGCTGCATTCGCTTTAAAAAAGAAGAGCACATTTCCTTTGAGCTTCTGGCTGAATTAGTACGCCGAATGTCGGCCTCCGAGTGGATTGAAGTGTATGAAAAGAATTTCAAACGGTGACACTACTGGAAAGTTTGGATTGAGCGTATCTTTGCATGTGCTTCTCATGATTGCAATTGCTTTCCACATTGGAATTTTCAGACTAAAAGAATAGCCTACATCTTCGTTAATCTAACTTCTACCCTGCGGTTACGTTCCATGTTCTCCTCAGTAGTATTTGGATACAGTGGCGCTGTCATCCCTTTGCCTTCTGCCGACAGACGTTTTCGTTCAATACCGCTTTGTACAAGTCGTTCAACAATGGCCTGAGCCCTTTGTAAGCTGAGTTTACGGTTGTATTCAGCTGTGCCCTCATTGCTTGTATGGCCGATAAAATGAGCGCGTAAGGACGGATTATTTTTTAAATACCTGACTATAGTTTTCAAAGCGCTTTCACTTTTCTGCAAAATAACAGCATTGTCAAACCCAAATAAAACATCATCCAGAGCCCGTTTTAATTCACAGGGATCCGACAGGTTTTCATCGCCATAATAGGGGAATAAACTCTCTTTATCCGGGAACAAAAACACTTTCGCCGTATCATTAATGATCTTACCAATGTACTGTTCCGATCCCGTCGTTTGATTGATGGTGGTTTTAATTGTCAGAATGAAGGTACTGTCCGGCTGCCATTGAAGGTTAGACAACTTCAATTCATAGCCCCAATTGGATTTGCGGATTGCATACTTCACTTCTTCGATGTCGTAACACTCGGGAAATATTGTGAAATCGAGCATTTTATCGTAATCGCCTACAAGAAAATATCCGCGAATGACGCGAACAATGTTTGCCCCCAAAGGCGTAAGTGCAGGATTTCGCCAGTTTACATCAAATGTGGACTCCGAATCGTCCGGTAGCGTATCATTGATCTGTGCCTCCTGTTTTTCTGAGGAAGTATCCTCTGTTTCAGACTCCATTGAGTTACACGCCACCGCCCCAGCCAGCACAATTGAAAAGGATAAAAGGACGAAAAGGTACCTCATCAGGCTGTTTTCTCTTTAACCAATCCTTTCCACATGAGAAAAATACCCGCCAAAACCAAAGGAACTGAAAGAATTTGTCCAGTATTCAACCACAGATATTCATCGCGGGCAGTTTGACCAAGCTTGACAAATTCCACCAGAAAACGAGCGCCAAAAATCAAAATCAAAAAGGCTCCGAATACCACGCCCGGCTTTTGCCACAACTCTTTTTTCCAATATAAAAACATTAATACCCCGAATGCAATAAAATAACAAATGGATTCGTAGAGTTGTGCAGGGTGTCGCGGCGTCGGATCAAATCCCCCTATGGCCTCATTGTAAAATTGCTTGAAACTAAAGGCCCATGGAAGGGATGTCGGTTCACCAACCATTTCGTGATTTACGAGATTTCCAAGTCGGATGAATGCCCCGCCAATGGCAATTGGAGCAGAAATCCGATCGAGAATCCATAAATAAGGTTTATGTACCACCCGGCGTGAGAACATATACAGCGCAATCAAAATCACCACTGCGGCACCGTGACTCGCCAGGCCTCCTTCCCACACTTTTATGATATCTCCTGGATGACTCAAGTACCCGCGTTCCAGGATGATCCCATCAGAGGACACTGTATCCCAATACGGACCGTAAAAAAACACATGTCCCAAACGCGCACCTACAATGGTGGAAAGAACCATGTAAAAAACGAGCTTATCGAGTATGGCGTCGTCAATTTGTTCCTTTCGAAACATTTTTCGCACGACGAAATATCCGATGATCATTCCAGTCACGAAAAGCAGTCCATACAAATTTGGAGTGCGGTATCCTTCGATCAGCTCGGAGCTGACATCCCAATTGATTACATTGATCACTTTTTAGCCTCTTTTGATGAGATGGTTAAAGATAATGGTTTTTCGCTGTTCGTTTGAAAAGGCAAATGCATCGACCTTCCTTTCTTGAAAATCTTGTTGCTGAAATCTTTACCCTTTCTTAACATTTTTTGCTCTTCCTCTGGCAAATGGTGGATGTGACAACATTCATCGGAACAGCAGTTATCCATTTTCTCTTTACACGCTTCGCATTGAATGAACAACAGGTGGCACGCGTCATTGGCACAATTCGTATGGGTATCCGCCGGTTGGCCACATTGGTGACAGACCGCAATGATCTCTTCAGAAATGCGTTCTCCCCTCCGCTCGTCAAACACAAAATTTTTCCCGATGAATTTATTTTCCAGCCCTTTTTCACGGCAATCATTCGCATATTTGATGATACCTCCTTCCAACTGATGGACATGTTTAAATCCTCTGTGTTTGAACCATGCAGACGCCTTTTCGCAACGGATTCCTCCGGTACAATACATTACGAGGTTCTTGTTCTCATTGCCTTTAAGATACTCTTCTTCAATGTAGGGCAATGATTCACGAAAGGTATCGACATCCGGTAATACTGCGCCTTTAAAATGTCCTACCTCCCACTCATAATGGTTGCGAAAATCGATGAGAATAGTATTCGGATCATCCGTGAGGGCGTTGAATTCCTCAGCGTTCAGATGAATCCCTTTATTTGTGACATCGAACGTTTCATCATTCAGTCCATCGGCCAGGATCTTGTCTCTGACCTTGATCTTCAATTTGAGAAAAGAGAATTCAGCCTCTGAATCATCCACAGCAATATTCAAACGAACGCCATTCAGAAAATCGATCTGATACAATTCATCTCTAAATCGGTCAAGATGAAGTAAAGGCACTGCTATTTGTGCATTGATACCTTCTTTGGCTACGTAGGTTCTGCCCACCACATCCAGTGCTGACCACAGTTGAAAGAGATGATCTCTGAATAATTGAGGATTGGCAATGTGCGCATACTGATAGAATGAAATGGTAACGAATTTGTATCCACTTGCGCGCCACTTAGCTTCCAATTCCTCTTTATTTAAGGTGTTCCACAGTTGCATGCTATGTTGTTTAAATAAAAAGTTGAACAAAGTTAGTAAATTTCGACAATGGAAAATGTGATCGAAACATTACGTAAAGTCATGGAATTTGAGCTCCCGGGAATTTCGGCTCATTTGGAAATGTCCCCTATGCGTAGACCACATGGTGATTTCCCGGAGCGATCGGAAGCAAAACAGTCGGCTGTTGCGGTCATTCTTACCTCCATCCGTAACAATCCATCTGTCATTCTGACCAAAAGAAATACATACAATGGAGCGCATAGCGGACAGATTAGTTTTCCCGGAGGAAGAATGGACAGCTCTGATGTTGACCTCGAATTTACTGCACGCAGAGAGAGCCTAGAGGAAATTGGTTTGACCTTGGAAACGAGTCATTTTATAGGAGCGCTGACTGAGGTGTATATACCGGTCAGTAAATTTCTTGTTCAACCCTATCTGTATACAGTGAAGGAATTGCCCATGCTAAATCCGGATGATCGTGAAGTTCGCGAAATATTTTTCATGCCTCTGGAGTCGCTAAAATCGAACACAAGCATATCTACCATGGACGTCAAAACAAACGAAGGAATCATTTACAAAAACATTCCCTGTTTCCGTCACGAACAACATGAAATATGGGGAGCCACCGCACTGATTCTGAATGAACTCAGACATTTGCTGACCCGATGATCAGAAATGCACCCTCGCAAAGCCAAAAGCTCCGGAAATACTGTTGGAAGATTTTAGAAAGAACGACAACGCATCGTAAGAGGAAGCACCGAATTCGTATGTACCCTCTTTAAAACTGAAATTTATACCTACAGGAATATTGTTTCGGTAAATTCCGCCACCGAAATATCCTGCACTTACTGCGAGCCATTTGAAAGGGCGAACTTCACCTCCTAAAGATATTACTGCATTTGCCAAACTACCGGGAATGGAATTGTTGAATGGCGCGACAAAGTCCACACCAACACTAGCGATCTTCCCGAGGTCATAACTTGCTCCAAATCTGAAATTTGAAGCGTTTACTACCGTATGTTCTTCCTGACCTTCAAGTTTAAAAATTCCACCATCCTGAATAAATTTATCCACAGCTTTCGTTACGTTGTACTCATTCAACCCATTGATCTGAAGACTGGCTACTAATGTATCTTGCACCCGGTACACATTCCGTTTGTACGTCACTTGTCCAATGTTATTTACCGCTGCTGCCAGCTTCAATCTTCCAAAAAGAATGGCGCTCAGCGAAAGGTCTACTCCATACCCTGAACCCACTGATGCAGGCAGTCCTTTGCCTTTCTCTGTAAAGTTAGAAGGGTTCAAAGATGCCACGAGTGAATCATAGTTAATGTTAAAATTGGGAGAAATAGATGAATACACTCTGAATCCTCCGGGAGTTCCATCCGATTCCATATCAAACATAGCCATAGACTGTATATACCTTCCTCCTACGCCCGCAAACAGTTCAAAAAGAGAATCTTTTCCGAAGACCTTTCTGCCATACCCGATATTGTAGTATCGATTCCACTGCAGCCTGATCTGCGATCCACTTGAAATTGTACTCAAAGGTAAGGAAGTGGTAATATTTCCCTCTATAACCATGTCAAGAGTATCCTGTGAAATACCCTCCCTATTGTCTATATACTGAATATTCCCTGAAGCATCCTGAATGGTAAGCGTATTGAAATAGGAGGATAATTTTCCTTTGAAAAGAATGTCCGTGAGGGTTGAATTCATCCTGGAAAACCATTGGTAATTTTCATTCACACTAAAGGCGACGCCACCGAACCGTTTTGTTTGAAAAGAAAAACCTCCCCAATTGAAATTGGCAAAGATGCTCACTCCTGCGTTCAGATAATCCGCAGCATATTGTCTTTGTTGAAGCCAGGATGAGGAATCTACATTCTTTCCCGTTACCTGATCACGCACCGAACCGAAAAGTGACCTCAATTTCTCAACATTCATTGAATCCGAATAGATGCCCATTCCAAATTCGGTTGTACCAACGGAAAATCGTTTGTTGCTGTATTGCGGTCCCCATCCCAAGGCTGAAGTATTTATCCCAAGGCATTGATAATCATTCACAAAAGTGGTTGCCACCCCTTTTCCCACGGCAGTATAGGAAACGCCTTGTGTTTGAGAAAACACATTCGAAATGACAAAAAACGAGACAATAAAAAGATGTTTTCCAGACATAATTCAGTAGTTTAAACTGTGACAAGGTAAGAATAAAAGCAAAAAGAGGAACAAAATCCTGAGATCGTGTTCCTCTTTCTGCTAAACCATGCTAAAACTATAAAACCCAAAATTGCAACGAACGTTGCATGTTTTGAACGACACAAAATTAGAAAAAAAAATGAAACAGGAAATTTATTTTTAAAAAAAATTAACCCAACGCTACATCCAGGATCATCATCACCAGAAATCCACCTATGAATCCCATCACGGCCACGTCTGTGTACTTGTCTCTTTGCGTTTCCGGTATCACCTCTTCCACAACCACGAAGATCATTGCTCCTGCAGCAAAAGCCAGCGCAAATGGCAGTATCGGTTGAATATAAATGACCGCCAAAGCTCCTAAAACTCCCGCGACAGGTTCTACAATCGCTGAAAGCTGTCCATACCAAAAACTCTTCCATCGGGATGCACCTGCCCTTCTCAGAGGCATAGCAACTGCAAATCCTTCCGGGAAATTTTGAATGCCGATTCCAATGGCCAGCGCTACTGCCCCTCCTATGGTTGCCCCATCCATGCCTGTTGCTGCCGCGCCGAACAACACTCCCACTGCAAGTCCCTCAGGAATATTATGAAGCGTAATGGCCAATACAAGCAATACTGTCTTGTGGAGTTGGGTCTTCACTCCTTCCGTTTCGGTTTCTTTAAAATTAATGTGCAGGTGTGGCAGTCTTTTATCGAGAATGTACAGAAAAAAAGCACCGGTAAAAAAACCCACTGCTGCGGGCATCCATGGTACAGAAGGATACAATTTCTCCGAAAGTTCGATGGATGGATTGAGAAGTGACCAGAAACTGGCGGCCACCATTACACCACCTGTAAATCCCAGCATACCATCCAGCCAGCCTCGATGTAACTCTTTAAAAAAGAACACCAACGATGCGCCAGCAGCAGTAACTAACCAGGTAAATGTAGTAGCGATCAACGCCGCCAAGACCGGATCAATGCCCTCAAAAAATGAAATCAACGACTCCATAGTACAAAAATACGTCTAAAATAAATAGGACTGTTACTTATGGAATGATGTTCATCAATCTACTGTGGATTTAAAAGTTGAAATTATACGTATCTTTGCGGCCGAAAACATTTAAGAGAAAAACATGGCAACCAACAGAACATTTACAATGCTGAAACCTGATGCGATCCAGAACGGACACATGGGCAAGATCCTAGACATGATTATTCAGTCAGGATTTAAGATCAAGGCAATGAAATATACTCAACTTTCAACCGAACAAGCGAAGAAATTCTATGAAGTTCACGCAGAAAGACCTTTTTACGGCGAGTTGGTTGATTATATGACCAGCGGACCAATTGTTGCTGCGATCCTGGAAAAAGAAAATGCTGTTGCTGACTTTCGTGCATTGATCGGTGCGACAGACCCTGCTGAAGCAGCTGAAGGCACAATAAGAAAATATTACGCTGAATCAAAAGGAAGAAATGCAGTACACGGTTCAGATTCAGATGAAAATGCAGAGATCGAAGGAAAATTTCATTTTTCTTCAACTGAAATTTTCTAAATAAATTCTGAACACAGACGGAGAGTTATAAAAAAGGGGCTGTCTCAAAAGGAAAGTCCCTTTTTCATTTAATATTGTTCAAAACAAAAAACGGGAGATTTCTCTCCCGCCCTGAAAGATGATTATCTTTCAGTATGTGTGTAGAATCAAAGA
>JBEGVI010000073.1:0-4421 GCA_041178485.1 Bacteroidota bacterium
AAACAGAGGTTTCATATTCCGGGTTTTGCAATAAAAACTCTGCGGCGGCAAACTGCATCGGCGTGTTGGCCGCGAATGCCAGAAACTGATACACTTTTCTTATCTCTGCGCTCAATTCGGCCTTGGCGGTAACATAGCCCAACTTCCAACCGGTTGCATGAAAGGTTTTACCAAACGATGAAATGGCAACAGCCCTATTTGCCAACGCAGGAATTTGCAAAACCGAAACATGTTGTTTCTCATCAAAAACCATGTGTTCATACACTTCATCGCTCAGAACAAGGATATCGGTATTTTGAATTATTTGCGCCAATTCTAACCAATCCGCCTGAGAGAATACCAATCCCAATGGATTGTGCGGCGTATTAACCACTATCATCACTGTTCGATTTGATAGCTTAGATTTCAGATGTTCCCAAGGCATGGAAAAATCTTGATTCAGCGGAATTCGGATGGGAATGCCACCGGCCAAAACAATTGCAGGCGCATAACTATCATATGATGGATCAAAAATTATCACCTCATCCCCTTGCTGCACCAAGGCTTGAAACGTGGCAAACAAGCCTGCTGTTGCACCCGGCACAATCGTAATATCTGTATCTGGATTGATTTCAAAACTCCTACCCCATGCATTCTGTCGTTCTGCTATTACCTCCCGTAAACTCAATTGTCCGGCCATCGGGGAATACTGATTCCTCCCACTCAATAGGGATTCATTTACTTTCCGGATTAAATCATCTGGCGGATTAAATTCTGGAAAGCCTTGAGAAAGGTTGATTGCATTGTGTTTTGCGGCCAGGGCAGACATCACAGTAAATATCGACAGACCTTGATTGGGTAATTTAGAGGCTCGCACATTGCGAAAATACAATTCGAAAAGTAACTATTCGGAACCCCAGAAAATAATATTTAAGCGCAGTTGAGGACGCTGAAGAAATTTTGCTAAATTTGCCCCCCGCAAAACCCTAGTAAAACAAGGATTTGGGCCTATAGCTCATTCGGTTAGAGCAACTGACTCATAATCAGTAGGTGCTTGGTTCGATTCCAAGTGGGCCCACTTAAAAGTCTCTCAATTTTGAGGGACTTTTTTTATGCCTTTGCCTGTGTTTTCAATGGTTGTAAGAGTAGAACAGTGAGCGAGTTTATAAAAAAAAGTGCTTTTTCAAATTTAACCTAAAATGTTATAATTTCCCAAATTATACCCCAAAAACCTCATTTCAGTTCGCAGTTCAGTTCGCAGTTTGGGACCTAATTCCCTCCCAAAATTCCCTACCCTCACCATCATTCCCTATACATTTGAGTGTGGGGGTAGCCTACTTGATACCCCCTATCTGTTAAGTAGAAACCGACTACTCCCCACTTCCTTAATAATTGGAGTTAATATAGATATACCGTTAGATTGGATTTCATAACCTATTAGATTAATCCTACTAAATTGGTTTCCTTTTTTCTTTCTGCTGCTGCTAACATAAAATTATGAAAATCACACAAGCACAACGAAAGAGAGCCAAAATCAAACTGGCCATTCAAGGTTGCAGTGGCAGTGGGAAGACATTCTCATCACTACTACTTGCAAAAGGACTCACAAATCAATGGAGTGACATCTGCGTCATCGACACAGAGAATCATTCTGCTGATCTCTATGCCCATTTGGGGAACTACAATGTTCTAACCATTGGTAAGCCGTTTACACCTGAGAGCTACATTCAAGCGATTGAACTATGCGAAGAATCTGGAGTAAAGGTTATTGTTATCGACTCACTGTCTCATGAATGGGATGGCGATGGTGGAATTCTGGAAATCCATGCAGGGATGGTAGGCAACTCATTTACCAACTGGAGTAAAGTAACCCCTAGGCACAATGCACTTGTTCAGAAGATTCTTCAGAGCGATTGTCACATCATTGTTACGTTTAGAACCAAGCAAGACTATGTGCTAAGCGACAAGCACGGAAAAATGATCCCTGAGAAAGTGGGCTTAAAGTCTGTAACAAAAGATGGTATGGACTACGAATTCACCATTGTCATGGACATTGACATCAATCACAACGCCACTTGCTCAAAAGACCGCACTCAACTGTTCTCCTCTGGTGTTCCGTTCAAAATCACCCAACAAACAGGTGAAAAGATCATCGAATGGTGTAATGGAGTCCGAATACAGACTACGGAGGTAGCTGAAAGGATTGAAAGAGAACCTAGGTTTGAAGTAACCGCTCCTTCAGTAGAGGAAATGGTCGCAGAAGTCAAACACCTAGAAGAACTGGTTGTACTGTGGGGTAAAATTGACCACTCCCAAGAAAACTACGATGTGTTTTTGAAGCGTAAAAACGAGCTACAGAAAGAAGGGAGGTATACAAATGGACAATCATAACAATCCCTTTAGCGACTTGGCTATTGAGAGCGATTTACAGACCATTTCAGCCCCTGTATTCATTGAAGCGAATACTTTGCCTGTGTCGATGAATGAGTTACTCTACGGGTGTACAATTCCTGTTTTTGCTAAGGACAACGAAGCTGCTATCTCACATCATGAATTCATTGAATCTGTAATCGAGGGGGTAAGCGCATTCTACAACATGAATGATCCTGTAATCCGTGTTTCTCACCCTGTTAAAGGAAGGATTCCTGAAGCTCGACACAAGAAAGCGAGTGAGTTAGAGTCCCACGAAGAGACTTTGTACTACGAGCGTATGATGTTTGCCATCGAAATACCTTCGGTTAAGAGAATGATTGGTGATGATGAACTCACGCTTACAGTTGGAGGAGTGAAAAGCTACCATCTGGAAAACCTTCACTCGAAGAAGACCTTGGAGAAGTTCAAACTGTTCATTGGGTTTAAAAACCGAGTGTGCTGTAACCTGTGTGTTTGGACAGATGGGATTGTTGACGACCTAAAAGTGTTCAGTGTAGATGAAATCACCCAAAGGACGAAGCAAATGATACGGGAGTTTGAACCTCAGGCTACATTAGACCAGTTTGAGCGTTGGCAAAACGTCAATCTAACCGAACAACAGTTTGCTGAGTTCATTGGTCGCTGTAGAATGTATCTGTACATGCCTAAAGAAGAGAAAGCGCACCTACCTAAGCTAGAGTTTGGGGACTCCCAAATTAACCAAGTAGTAGAAGGTTACTACAATGATCCAAACTTCAGCCGTACTGGTGGTGAAATCAATCTTTGGAGGCTTTACAACCTCTTTACGGGAGCAAACAAGAGCTCCTACATCGATCGTTTGTTGGACAGGGGTGTAAATGCTTCATCACTGCTTCAAGCGTTTTGCTGATTCCTTAAGTGCAGAATTATCCCATGGCTTATGCTGTGGGATTTTTCTCTTCTCTAGCGTATGAACAATAACCAACTACTCAAATTACGGGAACTTTCGATCGGTTACACACCAAAGGAAACACCGCTACCGCAAATCAGGAATTCTTCTGACGCTTATCGACTACTCAAAGAGCTGTTTGAGTCCAATTCCTTGGGTTTGAACGAGCAATTCGTTGTTCTTTACATGAACAGGGCCAACAGGGTGATTGGTGGCTTAAAAGCGTTCAAAGGAGGCATCTCGGCAACGGTGGTAGATCATCGCATAATCTTTGCAACCGCACTCAAAGTTTTGGCTTCAGGGATTGTTATCGCACACAATCATCCCAGCGGTAATCTGGATGCTTCGGAAGAAGATTTGAAACTAACGAAGAAGATCAAAGAAGCTGGTGAACTACTTGATGTTCGACTGATTGACCATCTCATCCTAGGGATACAGGATGACTATTCGAGTTTTATGGAAAAGGGCTGGTTATGATGCCAGCCCTTTGTATTCATTTAGAGAAATTGTAGGAGGTTTGTCAATTCTGATCCGAGGATCTGGACATTTTAATCAATATGTGGAATAATCGGACAAACCAACCCCTCTTCGTCGGACTGAAATTGACCCCCTCGGCAAAGGATAATCAATGACGAATAATAAGGAGTTAAACACTGGTAACATTGGGTATTTTGAGTTGTGAATAGTTCCGATGAAGTGGGGTCAAATTAGAGCGACGAAGTGGGGCTATCTTCAGCGTTTTTCCCACATGTATCTCGTTTAAAATATTAGGTGTAATTCAATTTTTATCCAGTTAATAAAATTTTATGTAATTTGTATAGTTTGTTAACTTTTTTAAAATAAAATACAACCGTACTTTCTGATTCCAATTCTCCATCTTTTGAGAACGTTTTAATTATTATCTGAAATTTATTATTACTCGTTTTTATTATTACTCCCTTTTTTAACTCACTAATTGAAATAATTTTAACACATTCCTTTATTAT
Organism: Bacteroidota bacterium; assembly: GCA_041178485.1. Taxonomy (GTDB): domain Bacteria; phylum Bacteroidota; class Bacteroidia; order Flavobacteriales_D; family Crocinitomicaceae; genus M0103. Next base: position 4,306 of record JBEGVI010000073.1, read on the forward strand.
TTTTAATCTCAGATTTGTATCGTGATTAATTGTCGTGTCTAATCCGAAATTTTCTATTGTAAAAGGAAATGTGGAGTGTTTATTTACATATTCAAGGTTGTTCTTTTGAAATGCTT
>JBEGVI010000074.1:0-6999 GCA_041178485.1 Bacteroidota bacterium
GGGGAAAAATCAGTTTTTGAAGGAAGAGGGCGTTGAGGAAGAGAATTTGAGTGTGGTGTTTGAATTGACACTAAAAGATCTGACAGCGGACGGAAAGATATCGGTCAAAGATTTCATTGATAGAGCCGAACTGCTCGGAACACTAGGGTATACAGTAATGGTATCCAATTACCTCAAACATTACAAAATGATCGACTACCTTGCTACCATCGCTAAAGGCAATAAAATGGGGGTGATTGCGGGCATCTATAATTTACACACTATTTTTGAAGACCGTTATTACGAAAATCTTCCCGGTGGTTTACTTGAGGCCTTTGGTCGAGGTTTTGGTCACAACATGAAATTATTTGTTTATCCGGCCAACAATGTCGAAACAGGCGAACTTTATGAGTTGGATAATTTGAAGGTTCACCCGAAATATATGGGCTTAATCACTTTTCTGAAAGACAATAACAAACTGGAAAAGATCCAACAATTCGATCATAAATTGTTGCATATCATGTCCGACGATGTGTTGGCCAAAATACGTGCCGGTGCGCTGAGTTGGGAGGATGATGTTCCTTATGAGGTAGTAAAGGCTATAAAGTTCTACGAACTGTTCGGTTACCATTCCAAAGATTCGGTCAATGCCGCACATTAAAAATGCCTTGATCCGCTACAGGATCATTGACCGCTGTTTGCGAAATAAATACAGGCCGTTTCCTACTAAACGAGATCTAAGGGAGGCATGCGAGGAGGCGCTCTTTGGTGCCAACGATGGTGCAAATATTTGTGACTCTACCATTGAAAAGGACATGTTTGCAATGAAGATGGAACATGATGCTCCGATTCGATACAGCAAACGGAACGGAGGATATTATTATGAAGATCCGAATTTCTCAATAAATGACATTCCGCTTACCGAGGAAGATTTGAGTGCCATTCGGTTTGCTTTGAAAACGCTCACTCAGTTCAGAGAGGTGAATTTATTTAAGCAATTCGGGAATGCGATTGACAAGATTGTTGATCGGGTGTCCATTGCGAATGACCCACAGGATATCGAACTGGATGAATTTATCCAGTTCGAGGCAGCCGTATCATCGGGTGGAAGTGAATACTTGCCAATACTTCTTGAGGCTGTCAAAAATAAATTAAGAACCACCTTTCATTACAGCTCTTTTCAAACAGGAGTAAGCAAAAAAAGAAATGTTCTCCCATTGTGCTTGCGTGAATACAGAAACAGGTGGTACGTCATAACTTCGGATCTTGACAAGGGAGAAATCATTACCTATGCCTTGGATCGAATTATGGAGCTTGAAGTGACAAATGAATCAGTTGAGCGACCCGAATTTGATCAGCATAGTTATTTTAAATATGCTGTCGGAATTTCTGCATCAAATAAAGCAAACCCCGTCAAAGTAGTACTCAAAGCGGATGATGTTGCTGCTAAATACATTGAAACGCAGCCATTCCATAATTCTCAGACAAAACAGCAGAATTCAAAGGATAAGGGTATTTTTGAAATGTATGTTTTTATTTCTGAAGAACTCATTCGTTCCATTCTCTCGTTTGCAGGCGAAGTTGAAGTGCTGGAACCGGCGGAGTTAAGGAATGAAATTCGAAGAAGAACTCAAAAAATGAATGATATTTATTTAAAATAATTGAACATGGCTGAAATTAAGGTGTCCATTGAAAACGGCGTATGTAAAATCACATTGAATCGTCCGGAAGTATTTAATTCCTTTAATCGCACAATGGCTCTGTCTCTGCAGAAAGAGCTGGATGCAGCTGAAATGAATGATGAGGTTAGGGCGATAGTAATCACAGGAGAAGGCAAGGCGTTTTGCGCGGGTCAGGACCTGGCAGAGGCCACAGATCCGGAGGGTCCGGAATTGCAAACTATCGTACGGGACCATTACAATCCAATTATCACTCGTATCCGAACGATCGAAAAACCTGTGATAGCCGCGGTGAATGGTGTAGCTGCTGGTGCAGGAGCGAACATTGCTTTGGCATGCGACATAACTATTGCAAGAAAAAGCGCAAGTTTTATTCAGGCTTTTTCCAAGATCGGTCTTATTCCGGACTCAGGCGGGACATTCTTTCTTCCCAGGATTATTGGCATGCAGAAGGCTTTGGCCCTGATGATGACAGGAGATAAAGTGAATGCCGATGATGCGGTTGCACTTAATATGATCTATAAGGCAGTGGAGGACGAGTTCTTTGAGTCAGAAGTAACTTCCTTTGCTCAAACTATTGCTTCAATGCCTACCCGAGGATTGGGGCTGACCAAAAAAGCAGTGAACATGTCGTTCAACAATAATCTTTTTCAGCAACTTGCTCTGGAAGTGGAACTTCAGACTGAAGCAGGAATGACCTATGACTTTCGGGAAGGCGTCAATGCGTTTTTGGAAAAAAGAAAGCCTGTTTTTAAAGGGAATTGAAAACGTAATGTGAGGTATTTCAATTGTCGTAGCTGGGGCATTGATTTGGATTAAAAAGTTATAAAATGAAAATTGGAGTTGTAGGTGCCGGAACTATGGGAGCAGGAATTGCTCAGGTTGCTGCTCAGAACGGACATCCTGTCGTATTGGTCGATTTGAACCAATCAGTCATAGATAAAGCTCGACTGGGGCATGTCAAAGTGTTTGATCGTTTGGTAGAAAAAGGAACCATGACCGAAGAGCAGTCAAAAAATGTATTGAATGCAATTTATTATTCGACTGCCATCGCCGATTTAAATGAATGCGGGCTTGTTATTGAAGCCATAGTTGAAGACCTTGGAATCAAACACAGCGTGTTTTCTCAGCTCGAGTCTGTGGTCGATGAAAATTGTATTTTGGCCAGCAATACATCTTCATTGTCTATTGCATCTATCGGATCGGTACTTAAAAAGGCAGAACGTGTTGTAGGAATACATTTTTTCAATCCTGCACCTTTGATGCCCTTAGTTGAGATTATACCCGCCGTTCAAACATCCTCTCAAACTATTGAAAGGTCTAAAGAATTAATCGCCAACTGGAAAAAAATAGGGGTTCTATGTAAAGACACGCCAGGTTTCATAGTGAATCGGGTGGCTCGACCATTTTATGGAGAGGCATTGCGTATTTATGAGGAAGGAATTGCTGATTTCGCAACCATAGATTGGGCTATGACAACGCTTGGTGGTTTTAAAATGGGGCCTTTTACATTGATGGATTTTATTGGCAATGATGTAAATTATGCTGTAACGGAATCGGTATTTAGCGCCTTTTATTTTGATCCTCGTTTTAAACCTTCTCTCACGCAAAAAAGGTACAGAGAAGCAGGTTTTTTAGGCAGAAAATCAGGCAGAGGATACTATTCATACAGTGATGGATCTGTGTTGCCTTCAGCAAATGAGAACAATGAACTTGGCGACTATATTTTTAACAGAATTCTTAGCATGCTCATTAATGAAGCAGTTGATGCCGTATTTATGAATGTTGCTTCTGCTACGGATATCGACCTTGCGATGACAAAAGGAGTGAATTATCCAAAAGGTTTGCTCGCATGGGCAGATGAAATTGGCCTAGAAAAAGTGTTGCTGACACTTGGGGATTTATTCGCAGAATATGGGGAGGACAGATATCGCCCCAATCCGCTGCTCCGAAGAATGGTAAGGGAGAATAAGTCGTTTTATTAACGTATTTCTGAGAGAAGTTTCTTTGCCTGGTTTGCGTAGAAACCCTTTTCGGCTTCAATTTTTTCCAATATCTGAATGGCTTGTGCCTTCTCCTTTTGCCTAATTCGGGATAAAGCACAATACCAAAGGGCTTCCTCATTGAAATTTGAATATTTGTGCTCGGTGCACTGCTTGAAGAGTTGGAATGCTTGTTCGGCGTTATCCAAGTTGTATTGAATCAGACCGGCATAAAAAAGCGCATTCAAATCATCGGGATATGTTTGGAGAATATGTTCCAGCCTGTTCAAAGTTCTCTTGTACTGGCCTTTGGAAAAATAAGACATGGTTTTTTCCAGGTAATTCACATAAGGAATTTCACGGCTCTCCCAATCTTCCTCTCTGAATGAATTTGCATCCTCTAAATCTGCGCTTGTCCCATTTAAAAACACTTCTTCGGTAGGGATATGGTTTTTTGACCGATATTTCCTGTAATCTAAAAGTTTTAGATTGTGTAGATAAAATTCTGCTCCCTGAATTTGAAAAGAGATCGGACCTTTTGTTTCTGTTTGAGAAGATAAAGGCAGTATCGGTAAATTTTCAACTCTTGGATCCTCAGTGTTTGATGTGTGAACAATTTCTTTTTCAAACGATTTTCGCGCTTTAAAATTTTTAATCAACACCTTTGCCGAAATAAGTTCCTCCTTAGGGAGAACTGTAAGTGTATCAATTCGTGCAGGAATGAATACATCGATCTTGTCAATTTGAGTATTGTTGGATTGAGGAGTTTTTTCAGGAAGATTTTTTCGATTGTATCTGATCACAAACAAAGATGCTGTTAAAAGGACAACGGAGGTCAGCGCAATCATCCAAGACCATGCGGATGTGCGAAGAAATTTTTTATCTAGACCGCGGAGGTCAGATGTATTGGTATTGAGTTCTGAATACCCATCGAGCGCATCACTTTCGAAAGTGCTGTTCAATGAAGTTTTTTCGATCTCGTGCTTCAATTCCTGATCGGTCGTTACATGATAGTTGTCTATCTCTTTTCGGGTGAGCATGATTAGAGTTTAGTTTGTTTGTATTGTTCACTTTCCTGTAAGATGATCCGCAGGTTTCTTTTTCCATTCTGAATATGACTTTTCACCAGTTTGATGGGCATCTTCAAATGCTGACTTATCTGTTCATAGGATTTTTTAGAAAAAAAGAAAAGCTTGAGACATGTTTGCTGATCCTCTTTTAACAGGGGTATGGAATTTTCCAATTCAATCAAAAGAGCATTCAAGACGACTGGTTGATTGTCCTCTTCTTCGTACATCTGAACTTCTGTAATTTCCTTTTCAGGTGCTGTTTTTTTACGAAGTATCATTAGACATTCGTTCCGAATAACGGAATAGAGCCATGACTTAAAGACTTTTATGTCACTTCTTAGTATTTTATCTTCCAGATGAATAAACAATTCTGACGTCATATCTTCTGCATCCATTTTATTCTTAAGGTATTTCAATCCAACCCCATAAATCAGATGACTGTACCTTCTATAGAGCTCCGAAATACAATTTTTTCTATCTCCTTGTCGAAGAAGTTCAACCAGTTGTTCGTCGCTTCTGGTGCTGTAATATTTTTTTCGAAAGAGAAACATCTCTTATTGGATGAAAAGGTCTGGTACTTTCCATAAAATTAAGTGAAAGTTTTCTCAATTCTGTAAATTCACGATATGAAGAAAATTGGATTATTAACTTCAGGAGGTGATGCTCCGGGAATGAATGCCGCCATTCGATCAATTGTAAAGTCTTGTTTACACCATAAAATTATTCCGTTTGGAATTTTTGATGGGTATCAAGGTATGGTAGAGGGGAGGGGGAAGGTTTTGAAATACAGAGACGTTGACAACATAGTTCAGCTAGGAGGAACCATTCTTGGAAGCGCGCGTTGTCAAGATTTTCATTTTTCTGAAGGAAGAAAAAAAGCCATTCAGTTCATAGAGTCAGAACAAATTGAGGGGCTTATAGTGATCGGTGGTGACGGGACATATAAAGGAGCCAACATACTTAGTTCGGAATCAGGTTTACCCGTTATTGGTTTGCCCGGAACGATAGACAATGATATTTTCGGTACAGAGTTAACCATTGGTTTTGATACAGCTTTGAATACAGTTTTAGAGGCTGTTGACAAAATCAGGGATACAGCTTCGAGCCACCATCGGATCTTTTTTGTCGAGGTGATGGGTCGTGATTCAGGATTTATTGCGTTACATGGTGCTTTGGCTTCCGGGGCCGATGCAGTTTTGATTCCCGAAGAACAAACGGACATCGATAAGTTAGTTCATGACATTCGTCACGGATACAAAGGCCGCAGAAGTATGATAATTCTTGTGGCTGAAGGTGACGATGCAGGCAGTGCCCTGGAGGTCATGATGAAGGTCAAACCTTTTTTAAAGGAATATGATTTGCGACATTCTGTCTTAGGACACATTCAAAGAGGAGGCAGCCCCACGTTTCAGGATAGAATACTGGCCACAAGACTGGGAAATTATGCGGTTCATTTATTGATGGAGAAACATTCATGTCTTGCGCTTGGCGTTAAAGGAAGTGAGCTGGTCCATTGCTCATTGCTTGATGCTGTCAGGGAGCATGCTACTCCAAATTTGGAATTGTTAAGGTTATTGGAAGAATTAAAAACGAAATAAAACCGTGGCGTAACGTAACCTTATACGGTGTTTCTCAGTAAGCGATGTCTGCTTTTTAACAATTATCAAAAAAACTTTTTTCAAAAAGTATTTGTTAGAAAAAAAAGTTGATTACCTTTGCCCTCCCAAAACGGACGAGTTGCGGGAAGAGATGAGTGAGTTGAGTGGGGTATTTTTCGGGCTTTTTTGGTGGAGTTCGGTAAGATCGGAGACGTTCTTTGACAGATTGAGAAATAAGGAAACAGCGTAAAGAATTTAAACGACGAGCCTCAAAAAATTCAAAGTTATATACAACGGAGAGTTTGATCCTGGCTCAGGATGAACGCTAGCGGCAGGCCTAACACATGCAAGTCGAGGGGCAGCATAAAGATAGCTTGCTATTTTGGTGGCGACCGGCGCACGGGTGCGTAACGCGTATGCAACCTACCCTGTACTAGGGGATAGCCCGGAGAAATTCGGATTAAGACCCTATAGTATTATTTTAACGCATGTTAGAATACTTAAAGGATACGGTACAGGATGGGCATGCGTCCTATTAGCTAGTTGGAGAGGTAACGGCTCACCAAGGCTACGATAGGTAGGGGGCCTGAGAGGGTGGTCCCCCACACTGGTACTGAGACACGGACCAGACTCCTACGGGAGGCAGCAGTGAGGAATATTGGTCAATGGGCGCAAGCCTGAACCAGCCATG
>JBEGVI010000075.1:0-2561 GCA_041178485.1 Bacteroidota bacterium
ACCCACTTAAAAAAAACGGGGCGTATTCCGAAAAGCCTTATGAGTAAGAAGAATATAATAAATTGAATTATGCCACAAATTAGTTGTAGTGAATGTGGAAGAACCACTCATGCCGAAGCTGCATTTCAAGGAGTTTACACACCATCTGGATGGAAACAGGTAACGAGATGGTTTAAAGCAACCTTGTACTTTTGCAGCGATGGATGCAAAAGAAAATACGAGAGCAACAATAAATGAGTTTTTACAGCCGAATGAACTCCCATTCGAATCCGCAGATGTGAGTTCAATTTACTGGTTTTCAATTGCCTTTAGTGAAACATGCCGGAAAACAAATTACGGGTTCGACACAAAATTGCAGGCTGTGTAAGAACTTAAAAATGAAATAACATGAAAAATACACTCAAGATTTTATTATCAGTTGGATTCTACGTGCTGACCCATAATCTGTTTGCACAAATTTCTTTCAGTTGTACATATCGGGAATATTGCAGTTGGAATGAGTATACCGAAACGTTTGGCAACTGTCAAGGGTATGAGGAATCATCCTTGTTTGTAATGAATGAAGCAGAAACAATGTTCACTCATACGATTGAATCCATGAAATCTACATATTATGTAAGCAGCAAAGAGTACGATGCCGAGAATGATGTCTACACCTATTTTGTTACGAGCGATGTAGGAAATAAATACTATTACGTTTTTGATCCAAAGAATAAAGAAATAAGGGCCGCCTTCATAGACGAGAATGACAAATCAATGTTATTACGATTTTATGTTAAAGCCATTTTTTAACGTATGAAAGTGTTTTCCACACTTTCTCACGAAAACTAAAAACACGGAATAGCCAAACCAGAATATTTAAACAAGCACGAAGTAAACCTTTGAAAATAACGAACGATTAAGGCTCAAATAATGAGCTTTTCAGGAATATATTGATAAACATGCATCACAATTTACAATATGAATCTTCAACGCCGGATTTCGTAAAGGTGCGCAACAATCGTTTCAGAGAGGCCTATAAAAACCTCGTTATAACGATCGACAGAATTCAAGGATTTCTTCCGGATGAGTACTTGCGAGGTAGAATTGAAAGTGATATGTACCAAAAAAAAGGAATTAAATCTACCATTCTTCAATGTACTACGCCATTCTGCATAATATCGTTAGGATGTGATGACATGGGGAGACTCAATCTGGTTTACAGTGTTGACTATCGAATTAAAGAAATGATTGGAGACGATATGGCGACTACTTTAATTAGAAGAATTTATGATTTTACACCTGGTGAAATGGAGGTTTTTGTTCGTATCGGAAGCCTTTGTCATGACTGTGTTGAAACATTCAATCAATTGATTGAAGAAATGAAGGTCGAGTCATTTCATACATTCAACCTCAAAGATAAAAACACCTAGAAGTCCTTTACTGAAGTAGATGCATAGTCAGCCGCAAGTTGCATATCCTTGAGAGACAACATCAGACTGACAATTAAAACACTCCAAGAGAATTATTTTTTGATTAAAAATTAGTTCAAGGATACGCTCCCCAACTTTTATCAAAATTTTCCCGAATATTAGGTAGCATTACAAATTTTAAAGCTTTGTATGATAAGTAAATCCACATATAAGCACTTAAAATTTTGCCCCATTCGTTTCAGTCACGATTAACAAGCCCCTGTATACAATAGGTACTCTACTTCTTGAATTTCCTCGCCTTAGCACATTCAACCGTAGCCACGTTCGAAGCTCCAGTAGCACGGATAGCGTTGCCATTAAAATTTTCAGCTAATGAACCCGTAGCATACGTGTTATCCTGAAGTATCTCAATGTAAGTAACCCGGCATTCCCCATCCTTAGTAGTTACCAAGGCGGCCTCCATCGTACGGGCAACCAATGTGTTTTGTTGTTTGGATCCTAACAATTCATAGGAATTGGTCCAGGCAGATACCGGATATATGTAATCGAAGGTGTCCCCTGACTGGTATACGGAAATGAAAGATTTGGCAGCCTTGATAAGCGCCTCTTTGCTTGGTGCATCCTTGAAATTTTCCTTCGGAGCCAACATCTCAAATTTAGCACTTTCCCTCTCCTTATACGCTCTCTCCCACTTTTTGTGAAATTCTGCGATCTTTTCCCAACAATATGCGTTGGTATATTTTAGCGCCTCAGCGGCTTTCTCTGCTTTATATAAAACAAGAATTACACGGTATGTTTTATTGTAGTCAAGGTTTCTATTTGGAGCATTTTCAATAAAAAAGTCACCGATGAGTAAAATGCCCGGTTCAACTTCGAGAATTTCATCCTGGTGGGTCAAATACGTTAATTCATCCTCCCCCATATAGAGATCTCCCTGAAGATCCGTTTCAGAAGTATGGGTATAGTACTGATATTTATCAGAAGATGATTCGATATCATTCATCCATACATGCCCAGCACGTAGAGCGACAGCAACATTCACTGAGGCAGGAACACTTCCGGAATAAAACACTGCCTTGGGAACAAATTTCTCTCTGTTTGATGTTTCATAGGCATATTGAGACCTAATTTCAATCGTATTGCTGGTAT
>JBEGVI010000076.1:0-5653 GCA_041178485.1 Bacteroidota bacterium
TCGACTCAGTTCGCCCACTATAAAACAATATGTGATCACACCGGCCACAATCCACACCGATTGAATTAGTATCTCAGCCTGTAAAGCCGTCAACGGAGTTCCAAAATAAAATGTAATGACTGGCATTACGATTACTGTGAAAATGAGGAGAAGAATTGTTAGCAACATAGGCCTCTTAGTATATATTAAAACAACTTAAAAACAGTTTGATCAACGCAATGTTCAGTTAATCTTTTCTTTTTCATATTCACCACGCAGCGTATACCAACCAAAAACAGACAAGCCGACAGTTACAATTGGTGTAAGAATTCCGATGACAATTATTCCAAAAACAACATCATCCGTGCCTTTGGGTGAAGTAATTTTTGGTATTCCCAATTTCACGAACCCAAAATAAGCCACCAATAGAGCCATCCCCCACCAAAGAACACCGGTGTATTTCTTAAAAGGTACCGATCTCAAATTCAAATGTTTTCCTTTCCAGTCATTTTTAATGAATAACGCACCTATCAAAAAACAAGTCAAACTAATGCCAATGGGGTACCACAGTCCTTCCAGATAAGGCTGATGAATGGAGCTGTCCAGACTTGCTTGTGTGGCAAGATAGGTTGAAATAGCAGGCAATAATCCTCCAAAAACTCCATTTCCTATATGGTATGGCAAGGACATTGACGTGTACCTGATGTGAACCGGAAATAGTTCGACGAGAAAAGCGGCAATGGGCCCGTAGACCATAGTTACAAAAATGACCTGAACAAAAATCAGCCAAATCAATTTCCATTTCAGGGCATTTGGCAAAATTTTCGAAACCTTCTTCTCTGTCTTACCGTTGTGATTTTTTTTAATTTCTTTCTCTTTAATCCCATTAGAAAATGTTTTCAACTCATTCTTACCCATGTTGACTCTGTAGGCAAGCTGCGACGTGCTTGTGTCACATGAATTGTACATAGCACTGTAAATTGGGCGGTAAGAAAAGGCTGCTATGAGCATGCCGCACAGCATGATATTCTTTCGCCCGATAAGATCTGAAAGCCACCCAAACAACAAGAAAAAAGGAGTTCCCATCAAAAGAGCAATTGTCATGATGCCGTCGGATTGTGCTTTATCTACAAAACAAACTTTCTCTAAAAAACTCATCGCATAAAACTGCCCGGTATACCAAACTACGCCTTGGCCCATTGCAGCACCAAATAATGCGAGCAAAACGAATTTGAAATTTTCCTTCTTTCCAAAACTCTCTTTCAACGGATTTTTTGAGACTTTCCCTTCCTCTTTTACCTTTTGAAACAGAGGAGATTCACTCATATTTCTTCTGATGATATATGAAACCAGCACCATCAGGATGGATGCCCAAAATGGTATTCTCCATCCCCAGCTGTCAAAATCCTCCGGAGACATAGACGTTCTGGTAAGCATAATCACCAACAGGGAAACAAACAATCCAATGGTGGCAGTCGTCTGGATCCAGGAGGTCCAGAATCCCCTTCTGTTTTCAGGAGAATGTTCGGCAACGTAAGTTGCAGCGCCGCCATACTCCCCTCCCAAAGCCAAGCCCTGTAATAAGCGGAGAATCAGGACCAGTAACGGAGCAAAAAAACCGATCTGTTCGTAGGAAGGGATACATCCAATAGCAAACGTTGCTCCGCCCATAAGTAACAAGGTAACCATGAATGTATACTTTCGGCCGATCAAGTCTCCCAGTCTGCCAAAGAACAGTGCACCAAAGGGTCTAACGACAAATCCAGCGGCAAACGTAGCAAGGGTTGAAAGAAAGGCAGCAGTTGGATTTGCCGACGGAAAAAACTTTTCCGCAAGTATCGAGGCCAAACTGCCAAATATGTAGAAATCGTACCATTCAATTAATGTCCCCACAGAAGATGCACCGATTACTTTCCAGATTACCGAATTTCTCATAGAACTAATTTGACCTTTAAGTTAAAAAATATAGATTGAAATTAACCTGTAGATCAAGAAAGGCTCCTTAGATACATCAACGCTTCTGAAATCTCCTTTTCAGTAATAAAGCACTCATATTCAGCACTTCCAATACTGGAAAGCAAAACACAATTCAATCTACCAGAGGTATTTTTTTTATCATTCCGACAGAGTTTTACAATTTCTTTGATACTTTCTTCAGGAAAATCAGGCGTGGGAAACAACGCACGAAATCGATCCACAATATCTTGAAACTCCTTCTGAGTTATCATCTTACGCTGAAATGAAATAAAACTTTCCGCAATAATCCCCAAGCCAACAGCATGACCATGAGCTACAGGCGAGAAACTTAAAAACCAACCCTCCAGTGCGTGCCCGATGGTATGACCAAAATTCAAGAGCTTCCTCAGCCCTTTTTCATTGGGGTCCGCTGATACAATTTTCATTTTTATCTCAGCTGCTCTGCGAATGAGATCCATTTCAGGAATAGAATACAGATCTTTTTCATCGAGATCATTCCAAAGTTCCTGCTCAGCTATAAGAGCGTGTTTAAGAATTTCAGCATACCCATTTAAAAGTTCCGTTTTATGAAGTGTTTGTAAAAAACAAGGATCGACAACGGTGTAAAGAGCATGTTTAAACAGTCCCAGTTGATTCTTATATGGTCCCAAATCAATGCCCGTTTTTCCACCGATAGCAGCATCAACCATTCCAAGCAGTGAAGTAGGTATATGAATAAATTCAACACCACGTTTATATACAGATGCAATAAACCCTCCCATATCTGTCACGACACCTCCACCGAGATTAATGACCAGGTCCCCCCTTCCGATCTCGTATTCAGACATTGCTTGCCAAACCTGGAAACACACCTCAAGCACTTTGTTCTCCTCTCCACAGGGAAGAAGCATTACCTCCGCATCTTTCAACTCTTCGAAAGTCGTCAATACATACTCCAAACAATGATCGTGTGTGTTTTCATCGACAATGATGATTTTCTTATTTTCCGAGTAGCGTCTTAAAAAAGTTGACAGTTCTGACGATTCAAGGTCTCCAAAATAAATTTCATCCCTATTCTTTTCTGCTGATTTCATGACAACAAATGTAAATAATGCGCTTGTTCAATTCTTCAAATCAGACAAAACCAATTACTTTTATGGCATGATTTCTTTTGACAATACTGAAATTGCATTTCGCAGTAAAAGCAACTCTTCACTAAACAGGGCCTATTGGCTTTTCAGGATCATCGGGAATCCCTCATTGGTCAAGATGGGAAAATCACTGACCATGTTTGCATTAAAATTCAATCTGCCCGTAAAAGGCATGATCAAACGTACAATTTTTGCACAATTCTGTGGAGGAGAGAACATTGCGGAATGTTCAAAAACCATCGATCAATTGGCCAATTTCGGCATTGGGACAATCCTGGATTATTCGGTAGAAGGAAAAACGAGTGATGAGGACTTTGAGACCACTGTAAATGAAATCATCGATACCATTTACACCGCTGCCAGGCACTCCTCCATTCCTTTCGCTGTATTTAAAGTTACAGGAATAGCTGAATTTTCTGTGCTTGAAAAATCGAACAAACAAATTGAAGACCTCAACGACTCTGAAAAAGAACAATATTTAAAAATCGTTTCAAGAGTTGACCGAATTTGCAAAGCTGCCTTTGAACATAAGGTTCCAGTATTTATAGATGCAGAAGAGTCCTGGATTCAGGATGCAATCGACAGAATCTGTTTGGAAATGATGCGAAAATACAATCGCTCAGAGTCAATAGTATTCAACACGTTTCAAATGTATCGTCATGACAGGCTTTCCTATTTAGAGGAAATGATTGCCTTAGTGAAGCAGGAAAATTTTCATTTCGGGATTAAACTTGTCAGAGGAGCATACATGGAAAAAGAACGGGATCGGGCTGAACAAAATGGCTATTCCTCTCCCATTCAACCGGACAAAGAATCCAGTGATCGCGATTTCAATCTGGCTCTGGAGACTATAATCAGCAACATTTCTCACCTTGCACTTTGCGCAGGAACGCACAACGAAGAAAGTTCATTTTATTTGACCGAATTAATAAATTCATCAGGGCTTCAGAAAGACGATAAACGAATTTATTTCGCACAACTTCTGGGCATGAGCGACCATATCTCTTATAATTTATCAGATGCAGGATATAACGTTGCCAAATACGTTCCTTATGGCCCTGTGAAAGAAGTAATGCCTTACCTGTTGCGAAGGGCTAACGAAAACACCTCTGTAGCCGGACAAACAAGCAGAGAGCTGTCATTAATTATAAAGGAGAAAAGAAGGCGCAAATCATAAAACAAAAAGCCCGGAAGTCCGGGCTTTTTAAATAATGCATGCTCTTGTTATTTATCGAATAATATTTACGTGACCGGTAACTTTTCGGAAACCGAGAGTTTCAAGAGTTCTGTATCGAATTAGCCAGGTATATGTGCCATCCTGAACCAACTGAACTTCTCCATTGTTCCCATAACTTCCGTCCCATCCAACGGTCGCATCATGTGACTCAAAAACGATTTCGCCCCAGCGATTGAAGATGTAAAAGGAGTATTCTTGTGGGTCAAAGCCAGAGGTAAACACCGGTAAGAACAATTCGTTATAATTATCCCCATCCGGAGTAAAGGTGTTTGGAACATAGAATACAAGATCTTCTTTGACAATTATTTTTGACCAAGCAGTATCTATACATCCATTTTCTGAATAGGCAGTTAAAAGTACATCATATTCTCCTCCCTCAGATGGATATGTGTGCGTAGGATTCTCCTCTGTAGAAGTATTTTGTCCTGTTGGATCACCAAACATCCATTCGTATGTTGTGGCACCATAAGAGGTGTTTGTAAATACGATTTCAGTTTCGTATGTATCAACGACATTGGAAGAAGGCTCAAACGAGGCTACCGGAAGAGCATCCACACATACAATGTCATCTGCTGTATACGAGTTTTCACAGCCATTATTGTCAGTAATTGTCAGCGTCACATCGTAACATCCCGGTGCACCAAACCAATTTGAAACCGTACCACAACCGAGTAAAACCGTACCGTCACTAAGTGTCCAGACACATTCAGATGAATTTGTGGAAGTATTCGTAAAAGTTACGAAAAGTGGCGTACACCCTCGAGTGGTATCAGGACTGAATGTGACTTCCGGAATGGCATTGACTGTAACAATGAGTTGATCAGTACCCGTACAACCGGCTGCGTTCGTTCCTGTCACCGTATAAGTGGTAGCACCAACCGGAGGTGTAAATGTTACTCCATTCTGTGCTCCGTTGTCCCATGTGTACGTTGAGGCTCCGGAGGCAGAGAGCGTTACTCCAGCCCCATCACAAACCGTAACATTGTTTCCTGCTGAAACAATCGGTAAAGGATTCACGGTTACAGTAACTTGATCCGTACCAGTACATCCAGCTGAACTTGTACCTGTAACGGTATAGGTTGCAGTAGAGGTTGGCTGGAATACAACTCCATCTACAACACCATTGGTCCAGATCAATGTTGATCCACCCGTCGCACTTAAAATTACATCTTCCCCACTGCAAATTAACTGATCAGGACCTGCTGAAATAATAGGATTTGGATTGGAGGTAACACTCAACTGATCCGTCGCTGTGCACCCTTCGGAAGTAGTTCCGGTGACTGAATAGACCTGAGTTCCTAATGAAGGAACAAATGAAACGCCATTTTGA
>JBEGVI010000077.1:0-9445 GCA_041178485.1 Bacteroidota bacterium
AAATCTCCCGTTTTTTGTTTTGAACAATATTAAATGAAAAAGGGACTTTCCTTTTGAGACAGCCCCTTTTTTATTTAAATGCCTGAATTGCTCGATAAGTTTCGTGTGTGGGCAAACCGACAACATTGAAATAAGAACCGTCGATTCGGCTTACGGCAATTGATCCGATCCATTCCTGGATGCCATAAGCTCCCGCCTTATCTAAAGGTTTATAGTTTTCAATATAATATTCGATGGTTTCAGGATGTAAATCACAGAAAGTAACTCGCGTAGTTACTGAAAATACGTGTTCTTTTTTTAAAGACATCAGACAAACGCCCGTAATCACCTCATGTTGCTTGCCCGAAAGCATGTTCAACATGTGTGAGGCTTCTGTTTTGTCGGCTGGTTTACCAAGAATTTTGTCTTCAAGAATTACAATCGTATCAGCGCATAGAATAAACTCATCGGACCGAAGGGTGGCGGATAAAGCCAGCGCTTTTTTTCTTGCCAAATAGCCCGCTACGTCTTTAGGCGGTATTTCTATCGGAAAAGATTCATCGGTGTCTTCAGTTCGGATTTCGAATTCAATCCCCATGGAACGCAGTAATTCTTGTCTTCTGGGGGACTTTGAACCTAAAATGAGCCTCATGAAATGAAAAATCCAAAGTAGTATGTTGATAGGATTCCCAGCAACATAATAAGTTTTATCAAATGATTGTATGTGACCAGTCTCAGTCCGTTTGTTTTGTTCATTAAAACGACAGTTAAAGAATTTGCAATTGCTATCAGCAGAAAAGGAATACTTATTAGAACGCTTTCACGAATGGTCAAACTAATTAACTTTTCAAATTTAAACACACCGAATAACAGGCAGAAAAGTGGGAATATAAGTAAAAGTATTTTAACTAACATCAGACTTTTTTGCTCTCCCAGTACCATTGGTAAAGATTTTGCATAAATCAGTTCGTCACCTTTCACATCTTGGCAATCTTTTACAATTTCTCTTGCCAGATTTTGAATTAAAGCAAACACGGCTAATCCATAAACAATGCTGTAATCAATATTCGTAAGATCATTTGTTGGATCATACGTGGAATAGCCGGGATTGTACCAGTTACTCACTTTAAAAAACACCAATACGAGTAAGGGTATTAGGCCTGTAAGTCCTGCGATCATAAGGTTTCCTATCAGGACTTTACGTTTGAACAACATGCTGTAAAACCAAAGTAGATTGATCGAGAGCAGGTGAATGAATACAAGCCACAGTGTCTGATATTTGGCACTGAGGTATATGGCGATTAAAAAGGCAATTCCGTTGAAACTCCAATGTGTAACTATTGCCCACCTACGCTTAATGTGTTTGGTAATGATCAGTTTTTCAGGCTTATTTATCCTATCTGCTTTTACATCGAAATAATCGTTGATGATATTGCCTCCAGCTGCAATGAGCACTGTTGAGAAGACCAAAAGAAAAAAGTCTAAAGGATTGGCATTGATCTTCTGAAATTGACCATACATGGAAAGTATGTAGAATTGAATCCCATACATTGTAAGGACAATGATCAACAAATTAATGGGCCGAATGAGTCTTAAAAAATGCACTATTTTATAATCTTATATTCAGTTCTACGATTAGATTGATGTGCGGTTTCCTTTTCTTTCTCCGAATTCATTTTTGAAATAGCTCCATCAGAGATTACCGGTGCAGATTCTCCGTATCCTTTATAGGAGAGTCGGGAAGGAGCAATGCCTTTGTTGAGAAGGTAATTATACACAGCTTTTGCACGATCTTCCGATAGTTTCTGATTTTCTTTGTCATCACCACGGGTATCGGTGTGACCTCCGATTTCAAACTTCAGCGTTGGATTTTTGACCATGTAGTCATGCAGTTTGTCCAATTCAACAAATGATTCGGGTCTTAGAGTGGATTTTCCAAGGTCAAAAAAGACGTTTTCCAAAACAGTTGGGAGATCACTTGTCACCGGAACTAACGGCACATCCATGTGAATGGCTTCCAGTCCTTCAGGGTTGGTCATGTTGAAATTCTTAGAGAAGAATGTATATCCGGGAAACGACACATTCAACGCGTACTCCTTGTTAAGAGGAAGGGACACCAAAAATTCTCCGGTTACTTTATCCGCTTCAGAAAAAATGACCTCTTTCCCTGATTTCAGGTCAATAAGTTGAAATTTTCCCGGGATTGGTGCCTTAGTGATGGCATCATAAACGGTCCCCTCGAAATAAAGCGTTTTTGTTGGTCTCAGTTCCTCCGGCATCTCGAAATAATAGATATCCAGATCTCCGTAACCGCCTTTGCGGTCGGAGGCGAAAAAGGCGATTTCTCCGTCAGGGGATACCATAAGGGAATTTTCGTCGTATTTCGTATTTATCGGATAACCCAGATTTTCCGGAGAGGACCAATTCCCTTTTTCGTCCATTCTGGTTAGGTAAATGTCAGATCCGCCCATACCGACATGTCCTCTGGATGCGAAATAAAGGGTTTTTCCGTCTGGGTGAATTAGAACCGATTCTTCTTGTAAAGGTGTATTAATGTGTTTTGGAAGGGGCAGGGCAGTGCTCCATTGACCATTGTCCAAAAGTCTGGAAACGAAAATATCCGAATTTACAGGTTCACCGCGTTTACTTACACGACGCACAAAATAAAGTGTTTTTCCATCAGCAGATAAAGATGGTTGCGACTCCCAGGTCGGGGTATTTACATTTCCGGGCAGGTTGACCGGATCCGTCCATCGGGACCCAAGCTTTTTGGTGAAAAACATATCGCAACTGCCTTTTCCGCTTCTGTTCTCGCCATAAAAATTATCTCCCGAAAAATCTGAACATGCTACAAAGATCAATGATCGCCCGTCGGCTCCAATTGTCGGTGCTCCTTCATTAAGGACCGTATTTACATTGGTCGGCATCGGTTCTGCAGTTCCCCACATATTTCGATCGTTCAGATGCGAAACGTAGAAATCTTCTTGCTGCTTGAATTGTTGCACACGCTCGTCCTTTATTCTACGCGTGAAAAGAATGGTTTTGCCATCGACCGTGATAGTTGGAAAATATTCAGGGTCGGCAGTATTTATTCCCGGACCGACATTAATTGGGTTAAAGTTGCGCGGAGAGCGCATTGATGCAAGGGCGAATTCACAATTTGAACGGATCTTCATGGCCTCTTGCTGCAGCTCCGGATTCGCATTTCGGTTTTGAAGAAAAATATCCAGATTCTTCATGCTCGACTCGTAATCACCCACGGCTTGTTGCAAGTTGCCAAGATAAAAATAAGTTGAGCCGGCAGAACTGTGATTTGGATTGATCTTTAGGGCCTCTTTGTAATGGACAATGGCATTGTCATAATCTCCGATTTGTTCGTAGAATTCTGCTACCCATGCATGAGGTTCCCAAAAATACGGATCTTTTTCAATAGCCTGATTCATGAGTTTGATACCCTCCTTGAAATTCGGTTTTCCCGTATTCATGTCTATCGAAGTGTTAGGGGCTTCCTTTCCTTCCTCAAATAATTTAATGGCTTTTTTATTGGAAGAGGAATATTTAACCTGAGCCGTGGAGCAGGAGAGTATGCTAAAGAGTGCAGCCAGAAAAAGAAAATACCTCATTTCAGGGAATATTTAAATATTTATGTGTTTGCAGTGAAATACGCCATCTTGGGTTCAACTTGACGTAGTCTACGATAAGTGGCAAAAAACGTTCCCTTTTTTCCCATTCAGGCTGCAGAAAAAGTACACAATCTTTACCCACTTTTGAGGCGTGTTCTTCGGCCCATTCGAAATCCGAGGGATGATTAATGATGATTTTTAATTCGTTTGCTCGCACAAAAGCCTCATCTACTGGTGCTTTGAATTTTTTAGGTGAAAAACAATACCAGTCGATATCGCCCAGCAATTCGCACGTGCCCGATGTTTCTATTGCTGTGTAGAAACCATTGTTCTTTAGTTCATTGATTATCTTATTCAAATCGTACAATGCCGGTTCTCCGCCGGTAATAACGGCAAATGCGCATCTTGTTTCAATCGCCTGTTGAACAATACTATCAACAGAGGTCATAGGGTGATTTTCGGCATTCCAGCTTTCTTTTACATCACACCACACGCAACCTACATCGCATCCGCCGAGCCGAATGAAATAGGCTGCTTTCCCAGAGTGGAATCCCTCACCTTGAATGGTGTAAAATGATTCCATTAAAGGAATTTTTTCCATAGAAACAGGTTATCAGAATGCTAAAAATAAGAATTCATTTCGAGGTGATGGAGATGTATATATACAATTACAGGAATTTCTTCAGGTAATCCGGAAGGGATACATCCTGGTGGTCGATTGAAAGTTTTTTTCTCAGTCGGCCTCGTGCAATGTTGATGGCGTGTTCGTTCTGTCCTGTAAGCGTTGAAATTTCTTTCGTGGGCATGTTTTGACTTAAACACATGCAAAGTCTGCGGTCATTTGAAGAAAGTTTCGGGTGTGACGCCAAAAGTTTTTCAATAAACTGATTGTTTTCAGCAAGAAAAGAACCCTCGAATTCGTCCCATTTTGTCTTCGATACAGTTGTTTTTAAATTGCTTATCAGTCCTGTGAGCAAAGCTTCTTTTTCTACAATCTTTTCCGGTGATTCTTTTTCAAGAACACTTACGATGCCTTCGAGTGAAGTGGCTTTTCGTCTTTTCGACCTGAAAATAAATGAGAAGGCGAGAAGTAAAACCAATACACAGACCACACCAATGCCGACTTTAAGCTGGAAGGACATTTCTTTCAAAGTCGCCTGGGTTCTTTGAGATTTATTTTCCTTTTTCTGTAATTCATAGGCGAGTAAGACTTTTTGAGACGATTCCTTATCAATCCGCAAAGAGTCCAGGTAATGCGTCTCCAGTTCTTTGAATTGAAGGGCCTTATCGTTGATGTTAGATTTTTTGAAAATTCTACTAATCCTGCCACACAGATCTGCACGCTCTTCATGGCTTTTCAAATTTGAACGGTGTTGAAAAGCGATGAGCAGGAACTTAAGACCAAGTTGCGGTTGCTTTTGAATTCGGTGAAGGTCAAGGGCAATGTAGGGCAAATAAACGTTGTACTGCGTAGCGGTGGAAAGCAAATATGCGTGATTCAGATAATAATCCGCCGAATCTTTCTTGCCTAAAAGCCGTAAGTTTTGACTGAGTTTAAACTCTATTTGTGCGATTTTTCCTGAAGAAAGCCGATTTGAGGATGCTGCCAATACATTTTGTTGAATGCGAAGAGATTTATAGTACCGTTTTTTGCGATGAAGTGCATCTGAGAGGCGCAACATTCCATTTTCCCAAAAGGTTGAATCTTCCTTGTCCTCAATTTTCAGTTTAAGTGCTTCCTCAAGTTCTGTAATCGTTTCTTCGTGCTCGGATGCAAATTCAGACTCTATGTTTGCCCGAATGATTAAGCATCGCAGATGAAACAGGTCAGCTTCTTTTTTAGGTTTGAAGGTTTTTGAAAAGTGCGAAAGTTTTTGGCTGGCCAGGTTCTGATCTCTTAAGCTGTGTGAAAGCAGAGTGCAATAATTCTCAATAAAAAACAAGCGCTCTTCCTGGTTCATTTGAGGAATAAAATTTTCCAGCCTCTGGAGTTGCTTCTGAAGTGTTAAGGGATCTCTCCGAAATTTCTCGACTACTTTTCTAAGCTCGATGCCTGAGGCTGTCTCTTGAGCAAAGCAATTCCATGGGATAAAAATGAGTACTGTCAGTACAAAGAAGTATTTCCGCCTGATCATGGTTTCAAAAGTAGTGATTCGTGATTTTTGGATCGAAAACTTCCGTTAGACATTATCAGCATGTACTTGTTAAGAATGATTTGTGGCTCTTGCCTTTTCAAACGGCCTTATTTCTATATTTGTCCTTGTAACCATTAATCAGACATTATGAAAAAAGTGCTACTTATCTTGCCATTTGTTGGTTGTTTTACTTTCACTTTTGCGCAGACTCAAATTGGGAATTCAGATTTTGAACAGTGGGAAACGTCCACGAGTGAACTTGCTGAACCTTTAAACTGGAACAGTTTTAAGTCCGGCTCAGGAACATGGAGTTCTTTTGGAGGGCAGCAATTGAATCAATCAACAGCAGTGCGTCCTGGTTCGAGTGGCACCTATTCTGCGCGTATATTCTCAAGAGATGCAGGATTTGGCATCATAGCTAACGGAAACATGACACTCGGCCGAATCGAGATGGGCAGTACAACACCAAACAGTTCGTCAAACTATAATTATACGATTACTTCGGACGGTAATTTTTCTGAAGCATTCACGGATTCTCCTGATTCGCTTGTGGTATGGGTAAAGTATACGCCTGTGAATGCTACAGGGAACAATGCCCGCGTAAGTGCTGTAGTACATAACAATACCAACAATTACAAAGATCCCAATGATGTTGCAGGTTCAAATACTGTGGCAACAGCGATATTGAACTTCCCTTCGAACGGTGCTGTCTGGCAACGGTTGGCAATTCCTTTTACGTATGTTGGCGTTCCAACAGATGCCGCGTTCATCATGGTTACATTTACGACGAACAGTACGCCGGGCGGAGGATCAGTGAATGACGAGCTATTGATTGATGACATTGAATTGATTTACAATCCTTCAGGTGGAGCTGGACTTAATGAAACTTCCGGGAATAATTTTTCACTTAATTACCATGACAGTGAACTTCATGTTTTTGGTGTGTTCACTGAGGGTGCGACCTACAAAATTTATTCAACAAATGGTACAATGGTTCAGGAAGGGAAAACGGCAGCACACATTCCGTTTAATGTAAGCAATGGGGTGTATTATTTTCAGCTTTTTGAGGACAATAAACTCAGCACAGTTAAATTTTTAAAGAACTGATCGTCCTCTGATCCATGTTTGTTCGTTTTGTAAATTGTATAGTCTTGTGTGCGGCTCTGTGCTGTATCCAGGTTTCATTTGCTCAAGGAGCAGGCAAAATTGTAGGAAAAGTGCGGGATTCGAAAGGGACCGCACTCATGGGCGCGTCAGTGATTTACAAAAAAGACATAACGCTCGGTGCTACGACGGATGAACAGGGAAATTACATGCTCGAATTGCCTTACGGCAGATCAAGATTGATTTGTCGGTTTACAGGGATGGTGACGGACACGTTCGAGGTTGACATCATAGAAAACAGTACAGTGACCTTTGACATTGTTTTGCAAAGTCAGGTGGTTGAATTGAAAGATGTTGAAGTTAAGGTTGGCAAATTCGATAAGCCTCTGGAAGAGCAAACGGTTTCACTGCAGGTAATTAAACCGCAGTTGATCGAAAATAAAAATACCCGAAGTATTGAATCTGCTCTGGATCAGACACCAGGCTTAAACATCCTGGACGGTGAACCACAGATACGTGGCGGCAGTGGTTTTACTTTTGGAGTTGGTTCCAAAGTGGCCGTCATTGTGGATGATATGCCCATGCTCTCAGGAGATGCGGGGCGTCCGGAATGGGGCTTTATCCCTGTTGAAAATATTCACCAGGTTGAAGTAATCAAAGGTGCTGCAAGCGTTTTATCCGGTTCAGCTGCCTTATCCGGATCTATACACATTCGTACGGCCTACCCGAAAGTTACTCCGCTTACAAAAGTGAATGTTTACACCGGCGCGTATTCGTTTCCTTCCCAGGCTGGTGCTACCTGGTGGGATCAGTTCCCTCTGATCACAGGAGCCAATTTCCTGCATTCGAGAATGATCAATAATCTGGATGTGGTGATTGGTGGCAATTTAAATTACGATCACGGATACATCGGTCCGCCAATAACGGATTCCGCCGTTGCCACAATGTTCCCTGACACCATTTCCAATTTTACGGAAAGACAAATGACCAGTCAGCGTGCAAGGATCAATTTTAATATACGCTATCGGTCGAAGTCTGTGAAAGGATTGAGTTATGGTATAAATGGAAATTTCATGAAGGCGCATACGAATATGGCATTCGCCTGGCTGAATGATACCACCGGTCTCTTTCGGGCTTATCCCGGTGCTGTTTTCCTCCAAGATCAGTTCATCTTTAATGTAGATCCGTATATTAATTTCTTTACTTCCACAGACGGAAAACATGCCTTGAGAACCAGGGTGCTGCATGTTGAAAATGATATGACTGCCAATCAATCGAACCGTTCGACTACATTTTACGGCGATTATATGTTTCAAAAGAGTTATCCACAGTTGAAAGGCCTCGATTTCATTGGAGGACTGACATCTACCTTCACCGATTCTTACTCAAATATTTACGTTGGATCGGGTTCTCCGAACAATAAGTTGCTCAACATTTCAGCATACACTCAACTTGAAACGAAAATAAATAAGACATTGAATCTTTCAGGAGGGGGAAGGCTGGAGTATTTTCAACTGAATGATACTGTTACAGCATTGAAACCGATCTTCCGGGCAGGAACGAGCATTAAGATTTATCAGGAAACCTATTTGAGGGCTTCTTATGGCCAGGGTTACCGCTTCCCGACGATTACCGAACGCTTTATAAAAACAGGAGTTGGAAACATGGGGGTTTTCCCTAATCCCAATCTTCAGCCTGAAAGCAGCTGGAATGCAGAAGTTGGAATCAAGCAAGGGTTGAAGTTCGGTAAACTGTACGGGTATCTTGACCTCGCAGGATTCTGGCAGGAATACCAGAATACGATTGAATACATGTTTGGAGTATGGAAACCTTTGACAACGCCACAGGCCTTAGGTTCAAGTGCAGGATTTATGTTTTTGAATACAGGTCAGTCGCGCGTTATGGGGATCGATGCTTCATTTACCGGGACTGCAAAATTGAGTAAAAAGGCAGAACTTGTGTTCATCACGGGTTACAATTACATCGTTCCAAAAACACTTACACCGGATTATATCTATGCCGTTGATTCTCTTCAAAGACTCTTCAGTTACAACACGACATCACTTGACCCGTCAAATAATATTTTGAAATACCGCTTCCTTCACAATGTTAAAATGGACGCTGAAGTGACTCTCGGCGGGGTTCTTGGAATAGGTGTAAGTGCCAAGTATTTCAGTAAGATCGTCAATATGGATGCGATTGTGGAAGATTTCGAAAATCTGACGAACGATGTAGATGTCTTGCAAAATATACGATACATGGATTATTTCAATGCGCATCGCTTTGGCAACTGGATTTTCGATGCGCGTTTTTCATGTCAGGTAGCTGCAAATCATAAGATTGCAATTATTGGGGCAAATATCCTGAATAGGACATATTCCCTTCGTCCTTTAAAAATTGAGCCGCCGAGAACAATCATGATTCAGTATACTTACAAACTCGAACAGGCCAGAAAAAAAATCATTAAGACGCATGTCGCACCCAACTTTTGATTTTTTGACTAACTTCGTAACGTTCTTGGTACCACCCAGTGGAGTAAAAAGGAATCCGGTGTAAAACCGGAACTGTATCTGCAGCTGTGAATACCGTAACATCAATCCAATA
>JBEGVI010000078.1:0-27398 GCA_041178485.1 Bacteroidota bacterium
TTTCGCGCATTGCTGCACTGAAGAGTGTACGCCAAAAACTGGTCCAGGAACAAAGAAAAATTGGTGCTAATGGTGGAATCGTTATGGATGGCCGGGATATTGGGTCGGTTGTTTTTCCTGAAGCCGAACTGAAGTTTTTTATTACTGCCACTGCCGAGGTTAGAGCGTTAAGAAGACAAAAAGAGCTTGAGGGAAAAGGGGTGCAGATGTCTCCGGATGAGGTGATTGCAAACCTTTTGGAACGCGATTTAATAGACTCCACAAGAACAGAAAGTCCTTTAGTGCAGGTGGACGATGCAATTGTTATTGATACGACGAATCTGACGCGCGAAGAACAGTTACAGCTAGCGTTGAGATTGGTAGCCGAAACGAAGAGGAGAATTGTTGAGGAAAGTTAATTTTCAATACCACTTGTTAAATTAATGTGCATTTTTTAGTTTCGCGTGAAATAGTTGTGCCATGAATTCTATTGGAAAAGTTACAGAGGAACTGATCAACAGGAGTCCCTTTTTGCGCGAGGCAATGACCGAAGATTTGATAAATGTTTCAGCTTTGGCAAGAAAGTTAAGACCGGAAATCGAAGAAATTATTGGAAAGGAGGTAAAAGAAGGTGCAATTATCATGGCCATTAAGCGAATGACTCCGGGATTGTATCACAAGTTAAACGTGAAAATAACGAAGGTTATGGGTGAGCTTGGAGATTTTCTGGTTCGAAGTGATTTAATCGACTACACTTTTGAAAATACCGATACACTGAAAATTAAACAGTCTCAACTCTTGGATGCAATTAACAAAGACAACGATAGTTTTTTTGCTCTTTGTAAAGGGGTTTCAGAAACCACAATTGTGCTTAATTCACGAAAAAAAGAGGTGGTTGAGCAAATTTTTAAGGAGGAGAAAATTAAATCCAGTACGGAAGATCTTGCTTCTGTAACTGTGAAATTGCCGCAAATCAACACCGAAATTTATGGCATTTATTATTATATCTTAAAGCACCTTGCCTGGGAAGGGATAAACATTGTGGAGATTGTATCTACTTCAAATGAGTTTACCGTAATCTTTAAACAGGATGATTTAGATAAAGCTTTCAGAATTCTGATGCAGATTAAAAGATTGTCATGATTTAAAACCAATAAAGATGTACATGCAAGAAAACATTGAATGGATCAGAAATAACAAAACAAATAAATCGACAGCTTTTACGAGCGAAGAGAGAGTAAAAATGAATCTCGAAGGCCTGCTTCCTTACAAAAAGACGAATCAGGAGACTCAGGTAGCCCGTGTGGTTAAAAATCTTGAAAATCAGACGAGTGATATTGAAAGATATTTATATCTGTCGGCACTTCAGGGAAGAAATGAGCGTTTGTTTTATCGGGTTTTGAATGAAAACATCGAAAAATTGTTGCCTATCGTGTATACACCTACTGTGGGGGAGGCGTGTAAATTGTTTTCTCATACGTATACAGAGGCAAAGGGTTTTTTTATTACTCCTGAGGATAAAGGGAAAATAGCTCAAATGCTTCGCAATTGGCCTGAAAAGAATATCAGAGTTATTGTAGTTACGGATGGTGAGCGAATTTTAGGTTTAGGTGATCTGGGCGCAAATGGAATGGGAATTCCTATCGGAAAACTAGTGCTTTATGCCGCTTGTGGAGGAATTGACCCTTCAGTGTGTCTGCCTGTGATGATAGATGTGGGAACCAACAATGAAGCACTGAGATCTGATCCACTTTACATTGGTGTCCCGCAATTAAGAGTCACCGGACAAGCATATTTAGATCTTCTCGATGAATTTATGGAGGCTGTGACACAGACGTATCCGGATGTATTAATTCAATTTGAAGATTTTCTTACCCCAAATGCCTTCAGTCTGTTAAACAGATATCAAAGTACATACAGATGTTTCAATGACGACATTCAAGGAACCGCTTCTGTTGCTTTGGCTGGATTGTTAGCATCCCAAAGATTGATAGGCCGTTCTCTTGATCAGTACCGGTTTATGTTTCTTGGTGCAGGTTCAGCTGCTACCGGAATTGCTGATCTTTTGGTTAAAAAACTGATCCTGCTTGGATTGAGCAGAGAAGAAGCCATTGAGCGTATTGCCTTTTGCGACAAAGATGGACTTTTGGTAGTAGGAAGGGAGCAGCTTCAACCGCACAATGCTCCGTATTTAAAGTCTTTGCCTAAGATGAGTTTTGTGGATGCGTTGCGGGAAATTCGACCGACCGCACTGGTCGGGGCTACAGGTGCCCCCGGAACATTTACAAGAGAAGTCATTGAACTGATGGCAGAAATAAATGAGCGACCAGTGATTTTTGCGTTATCCAATCCTACTTCGAAAGCAGAATGTACTGCAGAGCAAGCGTATATGTGGAGCAAGGGAAATGCAATTTTTGTAAGCGGGAGTCCTTTTGAAAATGTTGTCTATGAGGGAAAGACTTTCGATCCAGGTCAGGGGAACAATGCATATATTTTTCCCGGATTAGGGCTGGGGATAACGGCGGGGAAAATTAAATTCGTTCCGGATGAATTGCTCATATGTGCTGCTGATACGCTTGCTAAGATGGTCACTGAAGCAGATTTGGATTTAGGCGCGCTGTATCCTCCAATCTCTTCTATTCGCAAGGTAAGCATTCAGATTGCAATGGATGTGATCAGAAAAGCCATTGAACTTGGTATTTGTGACATGAGCACCGCGGACATTGAAATGCGGGTTGCTGAGCAGATTTACGACCCAACCTACTGAATCTCATCAATTCAAATCAATCAATTGGCCATTTGAAAACTGATCAAATTCGATGAGGGATGGAATGCCTTTGTAGTACACATCTCCGTCAGAGAGTGTTTGTACTTTAAGTTTGATGCCTTGAGCCTTCACTTTTACATCTCCCTGTGTGTTAGAGATTACAGTGACGGAGTCTTGAATGTTCATTCCGAGAAGATCGCAATATCCGTTGCTGCGTATATTCAGATTGGCATACTGTACATTGCCAGAAAAAGTAAAGTCTCCCCATCCGTGACTGATATTCGCATAGACCTGTTGTGCATCGAAATTCAGATTCACAGGTCCGGCGCCATCGCGTATCAGAAAAGTAAGCCAGTCAAACTTGAGCGTTCCTCTGTTTGTCATTCGTTCTGATCCTTCAAAATGAATATTGATCAAACTGCTAAAATGGATTTCTACGGTCACTTTCTTTTTGTAGGATCGAAGAAAATTGCACTTGTTTTCATTGGAAATCTCCAGTTGTCCATCAGTCACTGTTGAACGGATATGGGGGAGGAGGTTACTGCCTCCTGTAATTACGACCTTATTCAGAGAATCCTGAATTAGGGAATAAACAATGTGTGAGTGAAGATAGAGCCTGTTGAATGAGTCTAATGGAATTTCGAGCGTGTCTTCCGTACCGGCAGATTTCATGCACGTTCGTTCCGCCGGTTTTTTGCAACCGGAAATCAGAATTCCAAGCAATATGACATACCAGTACTTCATCGATGTTTGTTAAAGTTGAAGGTGTAACCCACACCCCATTCTACATAATCTGCTCGAGCCCAGTGAGATTTTAATACGACTTGTGTATGTATGCCATTTGGGAAATAATACCTGAGTCCAACTCTGTGATACAGAAAATCCTCCGGTTGGTACTTGTCTTTTACGTATACACCCATTCCGAGAGCAAAATGTAAGCGATCCAGCGGCATCACGTACCCTAAATAAATTCCAAGTTGAAGAATGTCCCACTGACTTTTCTCGATCTGGGTCTTGTATCCCATGATCGCTTGTTTGGAGATGACATCAACTGCCGCTTCCAAACCGGATTTTGGTTTGGAAAACCACCTGGCAAATACACTCAAAGCATAGACAGGATATTTTTTACGGTCGGTAGGGTAGACTTCTTTGACGGATCCAATGGCTGTAATTCCGAATAACCAGCGACGCAACGGAACTGCATTTGGCAGAACGATGGAGTCTTTGGGAGCAGTAGTGATTTGTCTTGCGTACCCCAATGAAACGTAGGGAAGATTTACACCAAGATTCGGGACTTTAGTCGCACCATTGCTGAAATGTGTCATGTCAAGTCCCAAAGTCACTTTATTTCTTCTAAAAACAAGCTCGCTTTTCACACCAAGACAGATTAGAGCATTCACATGTGTACTCATGGCGACATTTTTTGGATTTGTTTCCTGGTCAAATACTTTTCCTGTATAGCCAAGTCCACTGCCCATTTTACCCAAGAAACGATAGGGGCCAAATTTTAGAAAAGGAAACTCCATAAATGCATATGCCCCCACGTAGCGACCGAGAATGTCATTGTTGCCTACCGAACCAAAGAAACCGGTAACACCAAAACTTGGAAATCCTGCCGCTTCATGCCATTGTTTTTTACCTTTTGGATTCACAAACCATGATAGTTCTCCTGCTAGGGCCTGAGATTGTGCAAGGTGTGCCATTACGCCCCTGTGTGCTGCAAGAAAACCCACTTTTTGTCTGTATTCAAAACCCCATTCCATGCGTCCTTGCGCACGTGAATTAGCGGTAAGAAGGATAAGAATTAAGAACAGCAGCAGACGCATAAGGACAAATTTAAAGAATTGCAGTGCACCGTTTAAAAAATTCTATTTTTATCCAAAAAAAGATGGACCCAAGACTCGCAGCGTTTGAACGATTATTGAATATCATGGATGATTTGCGGGAAAAATGTCCCTGGGATCAAAAGCAGACACTGGAATCGCTCCGACATCTCACCATTGAGGAAACCTATGAACTCGCAGATGCCATTACTTCCAGCGACATGGATGCGTTGAAAGGGGAGATTGGAGACGTGATGCTGCATATGGTGTTTTATTGTAAAATAGGGTCTGAAAAGGGAGTCTTTGACGTGAGCTCTGTATTGAATGCCATTTGTGATAAACTTGTTCATCGCCATCCGCACATTTACGGGGATGTTTCGGCAGAAACAGAGGAACAGGTCAAGGCGAATTGGGAAAAACTAAAACTTAAGGAAGGAAAAAAATCTGTTCTTGAAGGAGTTCCGAGTTCTTTGCCGTCCATGGTAAAAGCTGCCAGAATTCAGGAAAAGGTTAAAGGAATTGGGTTTGACTGGGATAATCCTGAAGATGTATGGAAAAAGGTTCAGGAAGAACTTAACGAGTTTCATTACGAAGTCGGACTGCAGACCGATAAAATGGAAGAAGAATTTGGAGATGTGCTCTTTTCCCTGATCAACTATGCCCGTTTCAAAAATATCAATCCGGAAAACGCACTTGCCCGCACGAATGCAAAGTTCATTAGGCGTTTTCAGCTCATGGAACAGATGATTGGCAAGGACGGCAATGAAATTACCGAAATGTCTTTGCCCGAAATGGACGTGTACTGGGAAAAAGCGAAAATAGCATTGCGAGGTTGATCCATTCACTCGCTCATTCCTGCCGTTCACACCGTTTTGCTCAATATAAAGTGTTATGTGAACTGAATGTGTTATCTTCGGGACTTTCAAAATTGCTCCTTACATGAAATGGTTTTTGCACGTATTGATTGGTTTGCTTTTTACCTCCGTTTCCTTTGCTCAGGAACATACAGTTCGGGGATTTATCTATGCAAAATCGAATGGGGAACCAATTGGTTTTGAAAAGGTTCGATTGCTTGGTGGCGATAGTTCGTTTATTGCCGGCGCATTGACGGATGTCAACGGATTCTTTTCCATTCCAAAGCTGAACGTCGGGAAATACCTGCTCAAAGTAGAGAATCTGGCATACAAACAAGTGATCGTTTCTGTTGAAATTAAAACTGTTAAGGGCATCACGGATGTTAAAATTGAGCTGGAAAAGGTAGATATCAGGGAAATAGGTGACATTACGGTAACCGCGGAGTCTAAGCGTAAAAAGAACGAAGTACTCATCTCTCAGATCAAACTGGACAAGAAGGCCCTGGAGCGAATTCCAAAAATTGGTGCAGAGAATGATGTTGTCATGGCATTTTCGGTTACTCCCGGTGTTGTCACTACCGGCGACCAGGGAGGGCAGCTGTACGTTAGAGGAGGCACACCAATCCAGAACAAAATTCTTTTGGATGGAATGACGATTTACAATCCGTTCCATTCCATTGGTTTCTTCTCCATTTTTGAAACAGAACTCGTCAAAAATGTCGATATCTACACAGGAGGGTTTGATGCGCGCTACGGTGGAAGGATTTCTTCAGTGATGGACATTTCTTATCGTGATGGAAATAAAAAAGAATTCGGTGGGAAAATTTCAGCTTCTCCGTTTCTGGCCAAAGCAGTTCTTGAAGGTCCTATCGGAAAGAAGAATGCCAGTGGAAACAGTCCCGGCTCGTACGTTTTTTCGGCAAAGCACAGTTTATTGGATTATACATCCCGTTCTCGCTACAAGTTGGTGAATGACCCAAATGGATTGCCCTACAATTTTACTGACCTTTATGGAAAAGTCACCTTCAACAGCAATGGGGGATCTAAATTCAGTGTTTTTGGTTTCAGAAACCTTGATTCGGTAAGTTATTCCGTGGCCGACCTCAACTGGAAGGCAGCCGGAGGGGGGATGAACGTCTTGCTTGTTCCCAGCAGTTCTTCAATGATGATCAAAGGACATGTGAACGGAAGTTCCTTCGAAACAACCTTTACTGAAACTGCTACCGAACCGCGTTACAGCAGGATTGGTGGTTTTGACCTTGGGTTTGATTTCACCTACTTCCTGAGAAATGAGGGGGAGATGAATTACGGATTTAACTTCAATGGATTCAATACTGAGTTTGTGACTTACAACGAAGCAAAACGACAAATTTCTGCAACAAATTTCAATACGGAACTCGGTGCATACTACAACTACCGTTTGGTCAAAAACCGTTGGGTTATTCAGCCGAGTATCCGGGCGCAGGTGTATGCATCTCTCGGAACCTTGTCCTTGGAACCTCGTTTTGGCGCAAAATATAACGCGACCGAAAAAATTCGTATTAAGATCAGTGGTGGGCGGTTCTCTCAAAACTTTACGTCTGCCTCTTCTGACAAGGATGTAGTGAATTTGTTCAATGGCTTGCTCTCTGCTCCAACGAATGTTCAAACTACGTTTGTGAACCAGTTTCTAAACAGTAAAGAAGTTAAAAATGGAATTCAGTACGCGTGGCATGCCATTTTTGGTGTAGAGGCGGATCTAACAAAGCAACTTACGCTTAACGTAGAAGGGTATTACAAATACTTTTCTCAACTCTCCAACATCAACCAGAATAAACTCTACGAAGACGTCGCTCAATTCTCAAATATAGACGATGTTTACAAGAAGGATTTTATCATTGAGGATGGCGTTTCGTATGGAATTGATTTTCTTTTGAAATACAGCAAAAATCGCTTGTTCCTTTGGGGTGTGTATTCGTATGGACACTCCACGCGCTGGGATGGTTTTCAAAAGTATTACCCTGTCTTCGACCGTCGCCACAATGTAAACCTTGTTGGATCGTATCTTTTTGGAAAGTCCAAAGACCTCGAGTTGAGCGTTCGCTGGAATCTTGGTTCAGGTTTGCCTTTCACGCCATCTGCGGGAGGGTATCAGGCTGAAACATTCAGTGGAGGTGTAAATACAGACTATACCACCACCAATCCACAGTCTGTGACGACAATACTTGGCGATTTTAACAGTTCAAGGTTGCCGTATTATCACCGTCTGGACATAACACTTACAGAAAAGTTTGAATTGAAAAACAAGGATGTACTCGAAATAATTGCAAGTCTCACCAATGTGTACAACCGAAACAATATTTTTTATGTGAATCGGGTCACAGCGGAACAGATTTACCAGTTTCCTATATTGCCAAGTATGGGTGTGAGTTACAAGTTTTAATACTTAAGCGCTCAGTTAGTGTAAAGAGGATTTCGAACTCCATGCTTCAAAACCCTTTTTCTGGTGCACATTTGGTTCATTTATCCGTTCGATTGAATATTCCATGTAAAAATTACGCTGTACTTCAGGAAGTTTAATTTCCAGCAGCCTGCCTGCACGTTTTACGGTAAATGTCTTCTCGTTTTCATCGAAATACGCACACCATTTTTCCATGTCACCTACAAATGCAATTCCATTGACACCGATTAATTCATCATTCAACATTAATCCGCCCAATTGCGCAGGTCCTCCCGGATACATAGCGGCCACGAGTACACCGTTGCCATTTTGAACCACTTTCATGCCCAGACGGGCAGCAGCGTAGGACGAGGACGGAAAATGAGACAATTCCAGTCCTAAGTATTCTAATGCATCCGTAAGAATTGCTTCGTAAGGAGCTGTTCCGTTCACGTAGTCCGTGAAAAACGAGTCGAATGAATGTCCACAAATTGATTCAAGTTCCGCTTTGTAGTCCGTTTCGGAAACCCCTTTTCCCTTCAAGGCATAATTGAAATAGAGGCGCTTCATTACCTCGTCAAGCCCGTATTTATTGGAGGTTGCCTTGAGGATCATTACATCGGTAACAAGGGCGAGTAAACATCCTTCGGTATATATGGAAACCTTCCGGCCTGGTACTCCCGGAACATATCCATCAAGCCATGTGTCAAACGAGGATTCTGAAACTGAATAGTTGAAACGCCCGGAGTTGTCAAAGTGTTTCTGAAATTGTGCGGTGAGTTCATTCAAGTATTGGCGTAAATTGAAAACACCACTTTTTAATAAGAACAGATCGCCCATGTAAGTTGTAATGCCTTCGCAGATGTAGCCCAGTCGCGAATAATTCTCCTTCGAGAAATCATAGGGCTGCATTTCAATGGGGCGAATCGTTTTGACATTCCATGTATGGTAAAGCTCATGGGATGAAATGCCTAGCAATTCCTTGTAAAGTGAACCAAAAACGTCGTAGGACGGACCTAGTGTGATTACAGTGGATCGGGTATGTTCAACTCCATGGTACGCTTTGTATGGAAGGATGTGAAACAGGAAATGGTATTCTGAAACAGGAAATTCAATGAATTTTTCGATTTGCTTGTCGGTAAATGCTTGAAAATCTTTTAAAAGGCGATTCCAATCCGGTTTGACTTCTCCGTTGAACCAAATGTGAAAAGTTGTTTCTCCCGAAATATAGGTCTCATGGAGCAATTTTTCTGCACAAATAAAGGGTGAATCTGCCAATTCATCGAAATTCGATGCGTAAAGTGTCTTTCCATCCTGTTTCATCGAACAAGCTATTTTCCAATTGTCTGGAATTGATAGGTTTATGCTTAATTCCTCATCGGCTTGATCAGTTGTATATATACAACAATTCACAGGGTTTACATACAATAAATCAGGAGAAAGAAAAGTTGATCCTGCGTTGAGTTCGGCAGCATAGTAACTATACTCGACGCGGATCGTTTTTGTTGAAGAACTATCAATCACCCACGTATCTTTATTCGTTTTTTTAACTTCTAAACGTTTATTCTGATCATCGAAGACGCGCAAATTCTTTACATTCTTGGCGAAGTTCCCCAACTCATAGCGACCCGGCCTCCAGGCAGGAATTCGAAAAGTGGTTTGCTTCGCATTCGTTTTGAAATGAACGCTTATTGCGATGTATTGTTGATTGGGATTCTCAATAGAAAAGGTGTAGGGAACCATGAGTTGTTCTTTGAGCATAAAAATACACAAATGAACTAAACCTATTTACGCCACAATCCGAGATTGGTTGAAAAGGTAATCATGTTGTTGAATCCGGCTCTGGAAGTGATTGCAAAACCATAATCCAGACTGAATTTTTTGAAATACATTCCGATTCCAAAGGTGAATCCGGACAAACCTGGACGTTCCGTCAATTTCATTTCCTGTCGGCGGTGGTAATCAAACCCTGTTCTCAAATGAAGGTTTTTAGAGATCAGAATTTCGGCCTGATACGTGAAATGTCGTGCAAGTTTTTCTCCAAAACCTGCATACTTGACAGGTATGGTGTCTCCCGTGAGAGCATCCACCGTGGGTTGGAGTGTAGGGTCGTTGTACGTGATATCCCATTTGTTTAAATGGTGGGCGAGCAAAGAGAACCGAAAGGGGGCATGGCTTAATTTGTACGCAACTGCCATCTGAAATTCTACCGGAAGTGGATCTTTTTCTTTAGACGAGTAATTCTTCAACTGAACCCCTGCATTTTTAACTAAAGCTGTTACCAACAGGTTCTCCGTTTCATTCGTATAAACGCCTCCCAGATCTGCAGAAATACCAAAGGCATTGTAACTTTCCATCTGAGAAGCGATCAGATTCAGTCCGCCACCTACAGAAATTCTCGGATTGATTTGTTTGCCATACGTTCCGCTGATAATGCATTCAAAGGGCGTAAAACTTCCGGTTTCTGTTCCGTTGATTTCACGTCTCACGAATTCGCCATAGTTTACATACCGAATGGAGGTTCCTAAAATGGCATCTTTCAGTTTGTATCCGTATGCGGCCATGCCGTAGTTTATTCCACCTGCCAGCAATGCCTGATTAACACTTAATTGACCTGCCATCTTTGGATTGAGTAATGCCGGATTGGCCATTCCCAGGTTGATGTCCTGGTCTTTAACTGAAATGAAATCGTTGCCAAGTCCCGCTGCACGGGCATTGTACGTAAGATCCAGAAATGCAAAGGTATGCCCTCCACCGGATTGTGACAACAATTTCCCAAAGATCAGGGTCAAGGAGGCTAAAAGAAAAAATTTCATTCGCTAGACGTAACGCAAAGAAAACGGAAAAATTTTATTTAAACACGTTTGCCGAGTTCAATCGCTTCAAGATCATGTATGCGGTCGCCGGTGATGCAGAAGCGTAAGATTGTTTTAACTGAGTGAAACCCTTTGTAACCACATGCTCCTGGATTCATCCACAGCATTTTATAGCGTTTGTCCATTTGAACGAGTAGAATATGGGAATGTCCACAAATGAGAAGTTTGGGCGGTTTACGTTCGATCTCGTCAAAAGCAGGTTTGGAATATTTTCCCGGTTTTCCTGCAATGTGTGTGATCAAAACCTCAACGTCTTCACAAAAGAAACGATTAAATTCAGGCAATTCCTGACGAATGATGTGGTCATCAATGTTGCCATAGACTCCTTTGAAAGGTTTGAATTTCCGAAGCTCGTCAATCACTTCCAGTGAACCGACGTCGCCTGCATGCCAGATCTCGTCGACGTCTTTGAAATGCTCGAAGATCTTCGGGTCAATGAATCCATGGGTGTCAGAAAGTAAACCAATGCGTTTCATGGAACTAAATTACTACATATTCGAAATGCATAACGTGCTATTTCGACACTGTCGTGCAACGGATTCACGAATTACTAATCCCGAATTCTTTAAAACAATGTACTTTTGTCTCAATGGATCAGGAACATCTCGAGCATTGGTTGAACCGAAGGCGTGAACGTCGCTCTCAGCGATCCGTGGAGCAACTTTTGGAAGGAATTCTAAAAAGAAACCGCGAAGCACTCAGCACGGCAATAACCCTGATCGAAAGTACACGAGCAGAGGATCGTAAACCCGCAGCCGAACTTATCAGTAAATGCCTGCCTCATACTGGGAGATCTGTACGAATAGGAATTACGGGAGTGCCAGGAGTCGGAAAAAGCACTTTTATTGAAAGCTTTGGTAAATTATTGGTTGAGAGCGGAAAACGTGTTGCTGTTTTGGCAATAGATCCTTCCAGTTCGAGCAGTGGTGGGAGTATTCTTGGGGACAAAACCCGTATGCAGGAGCTTTCGGTCATAGAAAACGTGTTTATTCGCCCAACCGCTGCAGGCAGTACCTTGGGTGGCGTCGCGAGAAAAACAAGAGAAAGCATCTTCCTTTGTGAGGCGGCCGGGTTTGAAGTGATCTTAGTTGAAACGGTAGGGGTTGGTCAGTCCGAAACACTCGTTCACTCCATGGTGGATTTTTTCCTTTTGCTCATGCTTGCCGGTGCCGGGGATGAATTGCAGGGAATCAAACGTGGCATCATGGAAATGGCGGATGCACTGGTGATTACCAAAGCGGACAGTGGCAACGAACAGAAGGCCGAACTCGCGCGGCGCGAGTATGCAAATGCGATGCACTTATTTCCACCAAGAGCCAATAAATGGATTCCTCAAGCAATGACGGTAAGTTCAATAGAAAACAAACGTATTGAGAACGTGTGGGAGTGCATAGAAAGTTTCCTGAATCAAAATACGATCAATGGTTCAATTGCGGAACGTAGAAATCAGCAGAATGCATTCTGGCTTAAAGAGACCTTGAAAGAGTTGATCCTTAATGATTTTTATGCTCATGAAGATATCATGGATGCATTCAAAAGGAGCGAGATACTTGTTCAAAAAGGAGAGTTGAGTTCGCTTGAGGCTGCCGAACAGTTGTATGCCATGTATCTCCAACAACCAAGGAACAAATGAAATCTATTCAGTTCAAGATAGCAGGGGAGTTCATAGAGCTCATTCAATTGCTTAAAGCAAGCGGTATAGCACAAACGGGTGGCCATGCCAAGATGATCGTGGAGGAAGGAAAAGTTCTTCGGAATGGCGAAGTCGAGTTGCGAAAACGTGCAAAGTTAATTGCTGGCGACAAAGTTGAAGTTTACACCACAGTTATTGAATTGCACTAGTTTAAAACAACTCCTGCAATTCTGTCTTCAGGTATTCAACCGTAATTTCGGTAGGCAATTGCCCTACTTCAGCAACAATTTCAAAGATCTTCGCTGAAAGATCCATTCCCGTGGATGTTGCAAGCATCTGATTTCCTGCAATGTTGATGATTTTGATCGTCTCCTCTTTGGAATTCTTGACCATTTGCCATCCCTTCGGGGAGACGAACAGTTGTTGAGCTACATTGTGATCATATTCTTCTCGTATGGCTTTCAAAAATTCTGCTTGCAACGCTTTAGCCGGCAAACCGGGATTGTGCAAACGCATTACCAGGCTGTTCGGATGAATTCGCTCCATCAACAATACAGCACGTTGGTAGGCCTCTACCCGTGAAGGGAGAAAGTATTCCTGACGCTGCTTTTTTAATTCTGCCTTCATATTCATTACCTCCTTCGATGCTTCACGACGCAGAAAATAAATCGTTGTGAGTAGTACTGCACCTGAGGGTATAAGGATTAAAGCGATTTGAAGAAGAACATCCATGGTGTTTATTTTAAGACAAAGATAGAATTACCTTTGATAAAAAAGTAACAAGTCTGTTGACTTGAAATTTGCCTTCACTCAGAAAATGTTAATTTCATCCTAAAATTGATGCTATGAATCCGTTGATCGTTCCGGGTGTTCTGTTAGTGTATTTCGCGGTTCTGGTGCTGATTGCGTGGTTGACGTCCAGAAACGCGGATGCGGAAGCTTTCTATGCCGGAAATAAACAGAGTCCCTGGTATTTAGTGGCTTTCGGAATGATAGGAACTTCGCTTTCAGGCGTAACTTTTATCTCTGTCCCCGGAACCGTAGGTGCCAACGGATGGTTCTACTATCAGTTAGTCCTGGGTTTTTTTATTGGTTATTTTGTTGTGGCATATGTACTTTTGCCTTTGTATTACAAGCACAATCTGACTTCTATATACCGTTATCTTGAATTCCGTCTTGGTTTTAAAGCATACAAGTGGGGAGCAGGGTACTTCATATTGTCAAGAACGCTCGGAGCGACAGTTCGATTGTATCTGGTGATCAATGTGCTGCAGCTGTTCGTTTTTAATGACATCGGAATTCCTTTTTGGGTGACCACCTTGATCATTATGGCCATGATTGTGCTTTACACGCTGAAAGGAGGTGTTAAGACCATTGTCTGGACCGACACCCTTCAAACAATTTTTATGCTCCTGGCATTGGTCGTCTGTATTTTTTCTTTGAAGGAGATGCTCGGACTTGATTGGTCTGCACTATGGTCCGAAATGGGAAAACAGGAAATGACCAAGTTTTGGAGCTGGGATCCGGATCGGAAGGATTTCTTTCTGAAAGCGATTATTGGCGGAGCATTTATCACCATTACGATGACCGGGTTAGATCAGGAAATGATGCAGAAGAACATCTCAGTGAAGTCTTTGAAAGACGCCCAGAAGAACATGGTGACCTTTAGTTTTGTATTGCTCCTGGTAAATGGTTTGTTTTTGTTCCTCGGAGGGTTGTTGTATGTGTACGGAAAGAAGAATGGCTTGGAGATTGCCCCCGATGACATGTTCCCGACCATAGTTCGAGATTACTTGCCAAAAGGCATCTTTCTGATTTTTATTGTTGGATTGATCTCAGCACTTTTTCCTTCGGTCGACGGTGCAATAACAGCCTTAACCTCTTCCTTTTGTATCGATATCCTCGGTTTTCAGCGTCGCACCGACCTAAATGAAAAACGTCAGGTGAAATTGAGACAGACCGTGCACCTGACATTTGCAGTGATCTTCACTTTACTTGTTTTCTTTTTTAAATGGAAAGACGATAAAAGCATCATCGATCTCGTGTTCATCATCGCTGGGTACACATATGGACCTTTGCTCGGACTGTTTTCATTTGGCATATTGACAAAAAGAAAGATCTCCGAATGGACAGTCCCCATTGTGTGTATTGTTGCGCCTCTGGTATGTTACATTTTGGATCAGCAATCAGCTTTTCTGTTTGGATCGTATAAGTTTGGCAATGAAATGCTTGTTCTCAATGGTTCAATTACGTTTTTGCTCCTTTTCCTTTTCAGTACCCGTAAAACATCTGAAGCACTATGAAGATTAATCTCTCTGACAACGGATTACACTTGCGTTTTGCACCACTTGCGCTAACCAGACCGATAGGGGACCTTCGCATGGGGATCTTTACCAATGCGGAGCGTTGGAAGCAATTCATTCCTGACGTTGAGATAGGATTTTTGACAGAAGACTACCTTTCAGGACGTTTTCCTGCCCTGGATGATGCGCTTACTGTCAACGCTGCTGTTATTCCGAATGAGGATCTGGCTGTGGCTATTTTTCATCTGGAAAAATACCAGGCTTTATTTGCCGGTGAATTGTTTCTTGCTGGAACACCAAATGCAGATGTTAAAGTGCAATTTTTGGGAAAAGAATTAGTGATTCTCGAAAATCGTTGGGATTTGTACATGAAGAATGATGCTGTTTTACGTCAGGATTTTGAACGTATTACACACGGGAGAAAAAGTGCCAATGTATCAGATTCTGTCACAGTTATAGGTCCTGAAGATCAGTTGTTCCTGGAGGAAGGTGCCGTTGTCGAAGCGGCGGTTATCAATACCAAAACAGGTCCTGTTTATATCGGTCGCCATGCTGAAGTAATGGAAGGGTCTCTTATTCGGGGGCCATTTTCCTTAGGAGAGCATGCTCAGGTGAAAATGGGAGCGAAGATATACGGAGCCACGACAGTCGGTCCAGAGTGTCGAATAGGTGGAGAGGTAAATAATTGTGTATTTCAGGCCTATTCCAACAAAGGGCATGACGGTTTTTTAGGCAATGCGCTGGTAGGAGAGTGGTGCAATTTTGGTGCAGATTCGAATACTTCGAACCTAAAGAACAATTACGGTACGGTTGATACCTATTCCTTTGAAAGCTCTGCTCAGGAAAAGACGGATGTTCAATTCATGGGTGTATGTATGGGAGACCATTCGAAATGCGGCATTAATACAATGTTCAATACCGGTACTGTGGTCGGGGTTTCATCCAATATTTATGGAGCCGGGTTTCCGGAAAAATGGGTGCCTTCCTTCAGTTGGGGTGGACCTGAAGGAATCGTTCCTTTTCGATTCGAAAAAGCCATTGAATATGCTAATAACATGATGTCCCGACGTGACCGGTCCCTCTCAGAGGAGGAGATAAATATTCTGAAACACATTTTCAATTCTTAGAACTCAATTTTGGACTGACAAGCGACCTCGAAGTGGCACATCGTTTGTCTCATAACAGTGTCAATTAAAAACGGGACTTAAAAAAAGAAGTTCGGTACTTTTGACACAATTTTAATGACACTTTGACCGAATCTAGGTTGTCTTTTCAAGATTTTAAACATGAACGATCTTTTCGATAGCGACTTTTTGCAATTTCTTCCAAACATCGATTCAGATGCCGATTTTATTCCGCTGATTACGGCAGAGGAGGAGGAGAACATGAACAAGCAGGTATTTCCTGATGAACTTCCCATTCTTCCACTTAGAAACAATGTTCTTTTTCCGGGCGTTGTCATACCAATCACGGTTGGCCGCGATAAATCGATCCGTTTGATACAGGAAGCCAATAAAGGAAATAAAATTATAGGGGTTGTATCTCAGCGCAATCAGGAGGAGGAAAGTCCTGAATTTTCTGATTTGCATGCCATTGGCACTGTAGCTCAGATCGTTCGAATGCTTAAAATGCCGGATGGCAGCACCACTGTCATCATTCAGGGAAAAAGACGTTTTGAAATCGTTCAGGCACTTCAGACGGATCCATACATGAAGGCAATAGTGCGAACAATTAACGAGAAGCCATTTGATCCAAAAGACAAAGAACTCAAAGTGATGTTCAAAACCATCAAAGAACTTGCACTTCAAATCATTCGCGATAGCCCGAACATTCCGTCAGAGGCTTCTTTTGCTATTGGGAATATTGAAAGTCCTACATTTCTGGTCAATTTCATTTCCTCCAACATGAACGCAGACGTTTCAAAAAAGCAGGAAATGCTGGAGGAACTTGACATTGCCAAGCGCGTGATGAA
The DNA here is from genome assembly GCA_041178485.1 of Bacteroidota bacterium. Taxonomy (GTDB): domain Bacteria; phylum Bacteroidota; class Bacteroidia; order Flavobacteriales_D; family Crocinitomicaceae; genus M0103. Next base: position 16,627 of record JBEGVI010000078.1, read on the forward strand.
AGTGATGGAGCACCTTACGCTTGAAATCCAGATGCTCGAAATGCGCAATGAGATCCAGACGAAAGTTCGTAAAGACATGGACCGACAGCAACGTGAGTATTTTCTTCACCAGCAAATGCGCACCATTCAGGACGAATTGGGAGATAATCCTCAGGAACAGGATGTCCGTGAACTTCGTGAACGTGCAGAAGTAAAATTATGGGATGAGAAAGTCGCGAAGCTGTTTTATAAAGAACTGGATAAGCTTCAGCGCATGAATCCACAGGGTGCGGAATATACTGTACAGTTAAATTACCTGGATCTTATTCTTGATTTGCCTTGGGGAGAGTATTCAGTGGATAACCTGGATTTAAATCGTGCCCGAAAAATTCTGGAACGGGACCATTATGGGTTGGAAAAGGTAAAAGAACGCATTCTCGAGTACCTGGCAGTTTTGAAACTGAAAGGCAACATGAAATCACCCATTCTTTGTTTCTATGGGCCTCCGGGCGTTGGAAAAACATCTCTCGGAAAGTCTATTGCTGAAGCTCTTGGTAGAAAATATGTGCGAATGTCGCTGGGTGGCGTGCATGACGAATCAGAGATCCGTGGCCATCGAAAAACGTATATTGGTGCTATGCCCGGTCGGGTCATTCAGAACTTGAAAAAAGCTGAAATTGCCAACCCTGTATTTGTTCTCGATGAGATAGATAAACTTGGTCGAAGCAATCATGGCGATCCTTCCTCTGCATTATTGGAGGTTCTTGATCCGGAGCAAAACAGTGCTTTTTACGACAATTATGTTGAAACGGAATTTGATCTTTCACGCGTGATGTTCATCGCCACAGCCAACAACCTGTCCACAATTCAAGGTCCACTGCGTGATCGGATGGAGATCATCGAGGTAAATGGATACACCATCGAAGAAAAGATAGAGATCGCCAAGAGACACTTATTGCCCAAACAAATAGAAGAGCATGGTATCACGAAAAAGGATATTTCGATCGATAAAAAAGTGCTTGAGAAATTAGTCGAAGAATACACGAATGAGTCGGGTGTTCGGGGATTGGATAAAATGATAGCGAAACTTGTTCGCAACAGAGCTCGTCAGATCGCGATGGATGAGCCTTTTTCCGGGAAAATTACGGAGGATGACCTGTTTGCTTTCTTAGGCGCAGGACGTGGTCGAACAAAATACGAAAACAATGAAGTTGCCGGTGTCGTTACCGGTCTTGCCTGGACAGCTGTCGGGGGTGACATTTTGTTTATTGAGTCCTCCATTACTCGAGGGAAGGGCAAGTTAACCCTGACTGGCAATCTGGGAGATGTGATGAAAGAATCTGCAGTCATTGCGCTTGAATTTTTGAAAGCACACAGTGACTGGCTTTCGCTCGAACAGGAGGTATTCGATCTGTACAATGTGCATGTGCATGTGCCTGAAGGGGCGACACCTAAAGACGGACCAAGTGCGGGTATCACCATGCTAACCTCTCTGGCTTCTTTATATACGCAACGAAGGGTTAAGAAACATCTTGCAATGACGGGTGAGATTACCCTTAGGGGTGAAGTATTGCCCGTTGGGGGAATCAAAGAAAAGATCCTTGCTGCCAAAAGGGCCGGAATCAAAGAGATTATATTGTGTCAAAAAAACAAAAAAGATGTGGACGAGATCAATCCAACGTATCTCAAAGGATTGACGTTCCATTATGTTTCCCAAATGAGGGAGGTTCTGGAGCTAAGTCTTCTTAATCAAAAAGTAAAAGATCCCGTCGTTATATCGAAATGAAGGGAAATTATTTTTTGATGTAAGGAATCTGTAGTTGTTTGAAGGTATCCAGGATGGAATCTTTCTCTTTTTCCACCTCATTGAGTACTTTTTCGAATACTGTAAACTCCTCTTTAATCAATGCGTACTGTTTTTGATGATTGGCTGTAACACCTGTTGTGTTTTCCCAAACCATGTAACTGATCAATCCGAAACGTTCAGAGATTCCCGGTAAAACTTCAAACTCCTTTGATCTTCGGATGTCGTCGCCATACATGATCAATTTACATTTTTCCAGTTTTTCTGCGAGTGCGGATTGTTTTTTCGCTAGATCTAATGGCACATTCGGCTGAGTAAGTACTGCAGTTCCAATCGCTTTATTGACTTCGGAGATTTCTTCCAGTTTTTGCATGCCCTCATTTAGTTTAAGGTTGAACGTGGACAGTTCTTTTCGGAAGTTCATTAGTTCCTTCGGATCTTTAGCAATTAACGTTTGATTATTTAATCCTTTCACCTCAAATGCTGTCTTTTTTGTGAGTGTGTCTACAACACCATTGTTAACCAGCAAGGCCTGAACTTTGTAGTTCCCGGGAACGACCAGGTACCCGTTGTTTTTGTTGGATAAATTGCCCGTTTGAACCGGGTCCGTCGAGGCAATTCTGAGGTTCCAGGTGGTGCGGCTAATGCCTTTGTTTACGTCGCTCACGATGCGTCTGATCTCTTTGTCATTTGCATCGCTGATCACAAAAATCACCTTTGCTTTTGATTCCAGTTTTTCTTTTCTGAGATCCTCAATGCTGGGATAAGAGACATTTTCCTTTTTCTTTTCCAGTTCCTTCTCCTTTTCCTGACGTATGGATTTCAACGATTTAATCCCTTCTTTGATGTGTAGCGTAAAGGTTGCTCCGACCTCTGGATTTGGTGTTGACCACAGATTTGCACCCTGGAAACCTGTTCCCTCCAGGCCTAATGGATCTGCAGGAATGTATAGCAGTGCAGGTTTTACAGGGAATAAATGAGCTTTTTGACCGAGCGTTTGAGAATTCAGTGAGCGCAATGGACTGTAATCATTCAAGACATAAAATCCTCTTCCGAACGTTGCGGCAACAAGGTCATTCTCTCTTTTTTGAATGTCGAGGTCGTACACCGCAATTGTCGGCAACCCGGATAGCTTTGTCCAGGTCTTTCCACCGTCGTTGGTAAAAAACGCACCGAATTCAGTTCCTGCAAATAACAGGTTTGGATCGATATGATCTTGTTTTAGACAATAGACTGAACCTCGTTCCGGTAGATTTCCTGAAATTGAGACCCACGTTTTACCTTTGTCTGAACTTTTCAAAATATAGGGCTTGAAATCACCTGACCGATGGTTGTTGAATACTGCGAACACCTCATTCTCTGAATGAAGAGATGCCGTAATCATATTGACCCTTGTGGATGTCGGTATACCGGGGAAAACACTTGACTTTGTCCAGTCGGCTCCATCGTTTTCAGAAATCTGTATCAGCCCGTCATCAGTTCCTGCGTAGAGCAATCCTTTCTTTTTTGGTGATTCGTCTAGTGCTACAATGTTGCCATAAACAGTCGTCGAAGCATTTTTCATAACTGCATCGATAGACCATACCTGACCCATCACTTTGAGTTTGTTTCGGTCAATCTGTTGAGTCAGGTCAGGTGAAACCGTACTCCAGTCGTCTCCACGGTTTGTAGATTTGAAAACTTTGTTGGCTGCAAAATAAAGGGTTTTGTGGTCATGTGGTGAGACCAGCAGAGGGGCGTCCCAGTTCCATCGAAAGGCCTGTTCACCTTTTTCGGGCAAGGGCTGTATGTAGACTTTTTCTCCTGAAGCCTTGTCGTGTCGAACGAGAAAACCGTATTGTGCCTGAGCATAGGTTATGTTGGGATCTGTCGGGTCACAGGCTGATTCAAAACCATCACCTCCGTTAGTGATGAACCAGTCTTCATTCATGATTCCACCAACATTTGTTGTGGCCGATGGTCCGCCCATGGAATTGTTGTCCTGTGTTCCTCCATAAATGTTGTAAAATGGAAAATCATTGTCGGTAGCGACCTTATAAAACTGAATAATCGGCAAATTCGAATAGTAACGCCATTGAGCAGCATGGTTGTACGTTTCGTACAATCCACCATCACAACCGGCAATCCAGTGGTTTGTGTTTTTAGGATCGATCCATAGCGCATGATTATCAACATGTTTTTGATTCTCTCCTGTTGCTTTAAATGTTTTTCCTCCGTCTTCAGTATGATGCATGTACGTATCCATTGCAAACACCTTGTCCTTGTCAAATGGATCACAAATGATCTCTTGGTAGTAATTTCCACTGGTATTGAAACCGGACATTTTACTCCAGCTCTCTCCTTTGTTTGTTGACCGGTAAAATCCTCCTTTGTCATAACGTCCCTCAACAATTGCATAGACATAATTTGGGTCTGCGGGTGACACTGCAATGCCTATCCTGCCCATTTCTCCCTTTGGGAGTCCGGAGCTGATTTCATTCCAGGTTAAACCACCATCTGTAGATTTGTAAAGCGCTGATTCAGGCCCTCCGCCAATGTAGGTCCATTCATGTCGTCTTCTCTGATGTGCCGCAGCGTAGAGGATGTCTGGATTTTCAGGATCCATTGCAATCTCTGAAATTCCCGTATCGTCTGAAATGAAAAGGGTTCTTGTCCACGTTTTTCCGCCATCTGTCGATTTGTAAACACCCCGTTCACCGCCCGAACTCCATAAAGGACCATACGCAGCAACCCAAACGATATTCTCATTTTTAGGATGTATGACAATGTTTCCAATGTGTTCCGAAAGTTTTAATCCCATATGTGTAAAACTATGACCGCCGTCCAGTGATTTATATACGCCGTCACCGTACGCTACTGAACGCTGATTGTTGTTTTCTCCTGTTCCTACCCAGATCGTATTGGGGTTGCTCGGTGCGAGTTCAATGCACGCTGTTGAAAAAGAACCGTAGCTGTCAAAAATTGGAGAAAATGTAGTTCCATGGTTTTCTGTCATCCATACTCCACCACTTGCTGCAGCAATGTACCAGGTGTCGGGTTTTGTAGGATGAACTGAAATATCTGCTATTCTTCCGGAAGTCAGAGCCGGTCCTACCATTCTGAAACTTATCCCGGAGACAGTGCCTTCATCATAGAGCGGTTTAATTTCCGGAGTTGATTTTTTTTGCGCGGCAAGTGCAAAAGGAACACACAATAGAGCAATTTTGAGCGAACGCATAGCGATGAATTTTCGTTAAAAATAATCAAAAGACGCATGATGTAAACCGTTCGAATGATGTTAATAATTTGCTGTTAAAAACTATCCTGATTTATAGAAGGTTTAACATGTAACTTTGAATTCCTTTGCGACTTATAAATCTTTGGGTATGGTATTTGAAATATGCCTGGAAGTCAAGAAATTTATGAAGAATATACATCTTTTAGTAACGGCCGTTGCGTTAGTTTATTCCCCCGTTTTTTTTGCTCAGGTGGAAGATGAATCATGTGTAGAACCCCCGAAGAAAGTTGTTAAACTTATCGAAGCTGCAGTGAATTCATCGGATGCAAAAGTCGCCGTTGATAATTTCAATGCGGCGATTGCTGCTGCCCCGGATAACGCCACTCCTTATTATGAATATGCTATGTATGCGTACAATTCAGGGATGAAATACTACGAGACACAGAAAAATGCGTTGGGGGACAGGAGTTTTGTCAAGGCAGAAGAAATGTTTTCAAAAACCTTGGAACAATGTGCAGATTATCATGCAGATTGCTTTTACTACCTCGGTGTTATCAATTACAGCCAAACTGATAAAGCTGAGGCTATTCGCTGGTTTAAGGAGTTTACCAAATACAAGAATTCTGACAACAACCGTTATCCAGCAGATTACGATAAGAAGCTCAAAGATGTCAAAGAGGTACTGGAAGAAATGCAGGAGGAGGAAAATTTATTGACGAATGCCGTTCCTTTTGAATCGGCTATTGTTAAAAATGTTAGTTCAGAGAACGATGAGTATTTTCCGATGATCTCGCCTGACAATGAACTTATTTTTTATACACGAAAGCTGAGTAAAGCCAATTTGGGAGATGAGCGTTACAAGGATGCCATGACGATCGAAGAATTTACCTTTTCTCAGCGCCCTGATCTTCAGTCAGAATTTGACAAAGGAGAAGCCTTGAAAGCACCTTTCAATGACGGGACGTTTTCCAATTATGGCGCGGCAACCTTATCTGTAGACAATAAAGAAATGATTATTTGCGCTTGTAAAAAGATAAAAGTCGGTGACCGCGATTACAACAACTGTGATCTTTACACGACTACCTACGAGCGCACAGGGGAGGGGGGGAATGATTTTAAATGGTCGCCTCTGAAGAATATGGGCCCAGGAATCAATACACCTGACGGTTGGGAGGCGCAACCGTCACTTTCATCTGACGGTCAGACTCTTTTTTACACGGCCTCACGTCCTTCTACCAGAGACAACGATATTTTCATCGCAAAAAGAAATGCAGACGGCACCTGGGGACAGGCTCGTCCTTTTGATGAGATCAATACAGATGGAAAAGACAAAAGTCCATTCTTGCATCAGGACAGTGAGACACTCTATTTTGTTTCCTCTACAAGCGCAAGCAGAAAGGGTGTTGGGGGACTAGATATCTTTTACATTCGAGAGGAGAACGGAAAGTGGTTGGAGCCAAAAAACATTGGATATCCGATTAACAGCAAGGAAGATGAATTGGGTCTATTTGTATCAACAGATGGGAAAAGAGCGTATTATTCATCCCGACTGGGAGGAAACTGGAACATTTATTCTTTTGAACTTTATGAAGAAGCACGTCCCAAACCTGTAGCCATCATCAAAGGGGAGCTGACGGATGAAAAGGGGGAACCTGTCAAAGATGCGACTATAGAAATTTCATACTCCGGAAGTGAGGAAGTTTCTAAAGTGAAGGTGAATGGAAATGATGGCAAGTATGCCGCGGTGGTTAAATTGAGCAAACCTCAGGATGTGATGGTTACGGTTCAGAAAGAAGGGCATGCATTTGATTCGAAACTCATAACAAAGGAAGAAGTCAAGAAAGAACAGGTGGTAATCAAAAATAACAATTTGAATGTAAAACCATTGAAAGTTGGCGAGGCGTATACGATTAACGATATTTTGTATGCGACGAATTCTGCTGAATTGACAGAAAAATCCAAATTCATTCTGAAAGGTTTTGCAAAATTCCTCGAAAAGAATCCTCTCATAGAAGTAGCCATACAAGGACATACAGATGATCAGGGAGATGATGCTTTGAATTTGACGCTCTCCGACAACAGGGCGAAGGGTGTGAAGGAATACCTTGTTTCGCTTGGGATTTCTGAAGACCGACTGAATGCGAAGGGCTTCGGAGAAGCTGTTCCGAAAGTCCCCAATTCCTCAGAACAGAATCGAGCCAAAAACCGTCGTACGGATTTCGTGATAGAGAAATTATAGAATTACGGCTGAATCAATACTTTGGAGACATTCATGTCGACGCTGTGACGGATTCCGGGGAACGTTCCTTTACTTGAAAATTGCCAATGAATGATTCGATCGTCAAGATCAATGATTTCAGGTTTCCGGCTGTAGGAGGCAACCCAAAATTTATATTTTCTGAATTCATTCTGGAATTTATTTTTGTACCAGTCCAGGGAAGTGTATATAATTGGCCTTATTCCAGTTCTTTCCTCTACAATATCCAGCCACGTCTGCATGTCTTTTATAAGATCGGGATTTTCGGCACATTCATATTCGACGTCCAGCATAGGAGGGAGGTCCACTTGACTTGGTTTCCAGTGTTTAAGGAAAAAAGCAGCCTGAAGCGTTGGATCGCTCGTTCGAAAGAAATGGTAAGCTCCGTGAGGGTATTGAAGTTTCAAAAGTTGTTTTCGGTTGTCATTCCAGCGCTTGTCGAGCACATTGGTTCCTTCGGAGGTTTTACAATACACAAAGTGAATGACGGTGTCGTAATGGTTTTCTATAAGCAGCTCTTTCCAGTCAATGTCTCCCTGATGGTGAGAAATGTCAATACCAAAAGAATTAAAGCCGAAAGGAATGTATCTGCGGACCTGTGCTTTTAAAATTTCACTTCTGGCCTCATCGATCTTCATTTTAACATAGATTCCCAATGTGCCAACCCCGCATAAAAAAAGGATAAATAAAGAAATCCATAATTTTCTTTTCCATCCGCTGCCGGATGATTTTCTTTTTTTTGGAACAATTCGCTTTCTCTTCGCCACAGCACCAAAAATAAAAAAGGCTTTTCGAATCCGAAAAGCCTTTCAGTATGGAATACTAAACTCTTAGTGTGTAAAACTTCTTTTTTCTTTGATACGAGCAGCTTTTCCAGTACGCTCACGGAAATAAAATATTCTCGCTCTTCTAACTGAACCTCTTTTATTGACAGCAATTTCATCAATGAAAGGGGAAGCAATAGGGAAGATACGCTCTACACCAACGTTTCCTGACATTTTTCGAACAGTAAACGTTTCTGTTACTCCACTTCCGCGACGCTGAAGAACCACACCCTGAAATTGCTGGATACGCTCTTTATTTCCTTCCTTGATCTTGTAAGAAACAGTCACTGTGTCACCTGCCTTGAACTTAGGAAATTCTTTAATTTCCATCAATTCGCTACTTATTTCTCTGATAATGTCCATAACCTTTTGATTCAGTTTTCCGAAATATCGGGGTGCAATATTACGCAAAAAAGAATTCAGTGCAGCCAAAATTGATAAGTTTTTTTTTGTTTGTGCCAACTGTGATGAAAATTCATCCTTTAATGTAGATTTACACTGCTCAACTTGAACTATGAAAAGTGAAAAAATCATCATTGGTCGCAGGGAAAGAGCCTCTTTTCCTGATATTCACGCTGAGAATATCGAAGTAAAGGTTGATACCGGCGCCTATACATCGAGTATTCATGTCACGGAAAGTGAAGTGGTCGAACATAACAATCGCCAACAGTTGAAAGTTTTGTTTTTCGATAATTCTCATCCTGCGTATACCGGACAATATGTTTTCTTTGATACTTTCCGATATAAAAAGGTAAAAAGTTCCACAGGTCAGGAGCAAATGCGTTATTTTGTGAAATTGCGGATCAATCTTGCAGGTAAACTTTGGACGACGGATTTTTCACTCACCAAAAGGAACGGCATGAAATATCCTATATTGCTTGGAAGAAAATTATTAAACAAAAGATTTATTGTCGACCCATCTAAGGTGGATCTCACTTCAAAATTAAAATTAGCAGAATGAAAATAGCTGTATTGTCCAGAAACGCAAATTTGTATTCAACCCGCCGATTGATCGAAGCTGCAAAAGAACGGGGCCACGACGCGCATGTGGTCGATCATCTGCGATGCAATATTGAAATTGAACAAAAAGGTCCATCCTTGTATTACGCCGGAGATTATTTGACCGGTTTTGATGCTGTGATCCCGCGGATAGGGGCATCAGTAACTTTTTTTGGAACCGCTGTTGTCAGACAGTTTGAAATGATGAATGTATTTTCTGCTGTGAGTTCAAGAGGAATTGTACATTCCAGAGATAAGCTCAGATGCTTGCAGGTATTGTCAAAAGAGGGAATTGGATTGCCGAAAACCGTATTTACCAATTATTCGAGGAATGTAGAACATGTGGTTGAGTCTGCCGGTGGAGCACCTGTTGTGCTGAAACTACTGGAGGGAACCCAAGGTCTTGGTGTGGTCTTGGCAGAGAATCAGAATGCAGCACAGTCAGTTCTTGAGGCATTTAATGGGTTGAAAGCCCGGGTAATTGTTCAGGAGTTCGTCAAGGAGGCAAAGGGTGCGGATATTCGCGCTTTTGTGGTAGATGGTGAAGTGGTTGGAGCAATGAAGCGCCAGGGTAAACCGGGTGAGTTCAGGTCTAACTTACACCGTGGCGGCAGTTCTCAAATCATTGAACTCAGTGTGGAGGAAAAATATACTGCGATTCTTGCAGCAAAAGCTGTTGGATTGGGAATCGCCGGTGTAGACATGCTCCAGTCGGAGCGTGGACCTCTGATCCTGGAAGTGAATTCCTCTCCTGGTTTGGAGGGAATAGAGCGAACTACCGGAAACGATATTGCAGGGAAAATTATAGAATACATCGAACGTAACGTAAAACGCTGATATGCGCCCGAAAAAATTTGTCATACTGGGAGAGGAGATTCATCCAGGAAAAGAGGTGGACCTGAATCTTGATGTGGCCATGTTGCATACAAGAACGCCCATTCAGGTTCCTGTGATTGTTCGACGTGCAAAAATCGACGGTCCGACTGTTCTGCTCATGGCAGGTCTACACGGTGATGAAATCAATGGTGTCGAGATCATTCGTCGACTCATTCAGAATAAGGCGCATATTCCGGATACAGGAACCATTATTTGTTTGCCGGTATTCAATATTTTTGGTTTTCTCAACATGAAGCGAGAACTTCCGGATGGAAGGGATTTGAACCGAAGTTTTCCGGGAACAAAGACCGGTTCTTTGGCTTCGCAGTTTGCATACCATTTTATGAAAGAGATTGCTCCGCACGTAGATTATATCATTGATTTTCATACGGGTGCTGCACAGCGAAGCAATTATCCGCAAATTCGTTGTGTGTTGTCGGATGAGGAAAGTTTTAATCTGGCAAAGATTTTTAATCCACCTTTTATTCTTAATTCGTCCTACATTTCCAAAACCGTGAGAGAGGCTGTTAGAGCGCGTGGAAAACGCATGTTGCTCTTTGAAGGAGGCAAAGCAAACAGCATGGATCAATTGGTGATCGAGGAGGGGATAAGTGGTGTGAAGAGGATTCTCAATCATCTTGGGATCAGAAAATTTAAACTGGACCATTCGAATGAAAGGACTCCGATCGTGCTCTCTGATAGCAAGTGGATGCGTTCTCCGAATTCAGGCATGTTCCAGGTTGAAAAAAAGAACGGTACGTTCGTGAAGAGGGGTGAACAAATTGCAATGATCACGGATCCGTTTGGAAAATACGA